>WRCI01000048.1 GCA_009784145.1 Methanobrevibacter sp. | reverse complement strand
TAATAATATAAAAATGCTTTTAAATTCTGTAGTTCAAGGTTCTACATTTCCAAATATTAGGGCATATTGTGCAAAGGAATTATCTAAGTTAAATTCTGATTTATATCCAATTGGTGCTGTTGTACCTTTGATGGAGTCTTATAAGTATACTGATTTAGTGGATGTGGTTATGGCTTCTGTTTTACATCTTCCAGATAATGTTCCTAGACATTTGATGGGTGCAGGTCATCCAATGATATTTGCTTTAGCTGTAGCTATGGGATGTGATTTATTTGATTCTGCAGCTTATATTTTATATGCAGAAGATGATAGATTTTTGACTACTAGGGGAACTTATAGATTAGAAAATCTTCAGGAAATGCCATGTTCTTGTGAGGTATGTACTAACTATAGTCCTGATGAGCTTAGATCTATGGATAAAGATGAAAGAACTAAATTAATAGCTGAACACAATTTACATATAAGTTTTGCAGAACTCAGAGTAATTCGCCAAGCTATTGCAGATGGTAATTTAATGGAGTTAGTAGAAGAAAGGTCTAGAGCCCATCCAATGCTTTTAGATGCCTGTCGCAGACTTGGTGACTATGCAGATGATTTAGAAGTTTATGATCCAAGAGTTAAAAAATCAGCATTTTTTTATACAGGTTGTGAATCTTTAAAAAGAGCTGAGGTTACAAGACATTTGAATAAACTTAAATCTATGGATAAGAAGAGAAATTTAGTAATTTTACCAAAAACTAGAAAACCATATTCTAAATATATTAATAGATATAATTTAGGCGATTTTTTCATTTTTGGTAATGAAACAGAGTTGGATTTAGACAATACTGATTTTATGGTTTTAGATGTTCCATTTTGTCTTATTCCTCTTAATATTGATGAAGTTTATCCTTTATCTCAAAACGAATCTCCTAAAATAAGAGATAAAGATTCTATAGAATTTCTTGAAAATTTTATTTTTGAATTTATGAAAAATTATAATCAAACTCTAATTAGTTCTAAAATTGTGGATGGAGGAGATATTAATTTAAATAATTTAGATTCTAAATTAAAGAATGGTTCTAAATTAAAGGAAGGTTCTGAGTTAAAAGTAGACTCTAATTTAAAGATACATCCTCAATCAGATGAGATTAAATTTATAAAAAATGATAATAAAAAGATTGAAGCAATAGCTGATTATCAATTTGGAAATGGAATTGGAAAAACTCTTTTTGAAGGAGATATTACCTTTGAAAAAAGTAAAAAAACTGGGAAAATTAGACATGTATATTCTAATGGAGAGCTTGTAGCTAATATGAGGGCTGCTGATACTTATTTTGTTTTAGCTAAAGAGGGTGCAAGACGTTTACATAAAGTTTCTGTTTCACCAAAAAATAGAATTATTGTAAATAAAGATTCTGATCCTTTTGCTCGTGAGGGTAAAAGTGTATTTTCTAAATTTGTTGTAGACTGTGATGAAAATATTCGATCTAATGATGAAGTTTTAATTGTAAATGAAGAAGATGAATTATTAGCTTTTGGTAAATCTTTATTAAATCACAATGAAATAATGAATTTTAATACTGGACAAGCTATTAAAACAAGAAAAGGGATGTTTAAATAATTTATTTAAAGATTAAATATTTATAATTCTTTTATATTTACATTATATATTTTATAGTATATATTTCATATATTTTATAGTATATATTTAATATATTTTATTTAATATATTTTATTTAGTATATTCTATTTTATAATATATATTTTATATATCATATATTTCATATTTAAAATAAAACATTAAAATAAATATTATAAATATGTTTAATGAGAAATTAAATAATAACTAAATTAATAGGTGATAAAATGTTAGTTGAACCAAATCTAAATTTCAATGGGAATTGTGAAGAAGCTATGAAAACATATGAAAAAACTTTCAATGGAAAAGATTTGAAGATTTTAAAATATGGAGACCTTCCTGAAAATCCTGAGTTCCCAATTGATGATAAACAAAAGAACATGGTTATTCATGGAGAAATGAAAATTGGAGAAACCATTTTTAATTTTTCAGATACTCCAGATGATTATGCATATGGAAACATGATGTCAGTAGCTTTAAAAGTAGACACTGAAAAAGAAGTTAAAGATTTTTTTGAAAACTTAAAAGAAGGAGCTAATATACATGTTGACTTATGTCCTACTTTTTTCAGTCCAATGTATGCTTTTATTACAGATAAATTTGGAGTTAACTGGCAATTTATAGCTACTAAAGATTGATTTATTATAAATTATAATTATTTTTCATTTATTATAAATTATAATTATTTTTCATTTATATATAAATCACAATTATTTTTTATTTTCTCAATATTTAACTGATTAACAAAAATATTCATAATTACAAAGTATATTATTAATTATAAAGATATTCCTAATTATAAAAATATTTATATTTATAAAAAATTTTGTGAAACACATGTTAATAGCTGAAGATTTCATCAAATACAATAATTCTTCTTTTGAGATTAAAACACAAATCTGGAAAAAAGAAACAGATTTATTTATTCATTTTCAAGAAGAGAATAATAAAAATATTTTTTTAAAAGATTTTTTAGCTATTATTCAAGAAGAAATTACTTGGATTGAAAATAATAAAAGTAAACTTGAAGAAGTATTGCTCGGCGAGAATGTTTTAGAATTAGTTGAAAATATTGCTATTTCTGCTCCTCTTTTAGAATGTTCTAGTGAAGAATGTTATCTTATGAGTGATGATTCTATAGTATATTTTCCCATAACTGAAGATGATTTGTACAATAGTTTATATATTGAAACTATGACTATTAACTTTGATAAAGAAAGTAAAAGTTCTTTTGAAATTCTTTTATCATGTAATCCAGATTATTTACAAGAAAATTCTTTTATATTAAAAATTGATAAGAATAAAAATATTGTTTTTATGGGATTGCTCAATGATTAATATTTCAATAATGAAATTTTTATCATTGATGATTTAAGTTATTGTTTAATTATTTTAAATTTTTATTAATCTTTTAAGATTTTATTTTTTCTTAAATTTATTTTTTCTTAAATTTATTTTTTAAGATTTTATTTTTATATTTAATTTAAGATTAAAATATATTTATAAAAATATATTATTAAATATTTTATAAAATATATTTAAAATATATTAATGATAAAATAAATATTAAATTATAAAATAGATATTATAATAAATTAATATTTTTATTGTGCTATAAAATATAAATCTTATACTGAATATAATTAACTTGGAGAATAAATAATGATACCTGGTATGAATCCTAAACAAATGAAGCAAATGGAAAGACAAATGAAAAAAATGGGAATGAATATGAAAGACCTTCCTGGAGTTAAAGAAGTTATCATTCGATTTGAAGATAAAGAATTAGTTATTCCAGATGCTGAAGTAAATCTTATGAGTGTTATGGGACAAGAAACTTATCAAATTACTGGAAATGCTGTTGAAGTTGAACTTGAAAGTGAACTTGTTATTCCTGATGAAGATATTGAGATGGTTGCAAATCAAGCAGGTGTAAGTAAAACAGATGCTGAGGAAGCTCTTATAGCTACTAATGGAGATTTGGCAGAAGCTATTTTAAAATTAAGTCAATAGTTTTTTGAGGGTTAATATATTTTTTAGGAATTAATGTAATAATGTAATTTTTGGGATTAGTGTATTTTTTGGGATTAATACATTTTTTGAGGATTAGTATATTTTTTTGGATTAGTGTATTTTTTGGGATTAATACATTTTTTGAGGATTAATATAGTTTTTTTAGATTAAATATATATTTGATAAAGGGGTGATTGCCATGATTTCCATAGCTCATATTTCTGATTTACACATAAGTAAATCTACTTTTGAAGATGAAATTTTTTTCAAAGCAGCTGAAGAAATTAATGATTTAAACCCAGATTTAATTTTACTTACTGGAGATATTACAAATGGAGGATATTACTCTGAATTTAAAAAAGCTATAAATTATTTTGAAGCTTTTGAATCCCCACTTTTTGCAGTTCCTGGTAATCATGATGCTCGACATGTAGGTTATGAAGTTTTTGAAGAACTGATTGGTAGACGTAGCTGGACTTTAACAAAATATAAACCATTAACTATAATTGGTCTTGATAGTAGTGTACCTGATTTAAATAATGGGCATATTGGTCGTCCTCAACAAACATGGATGGAACATGAGTTTGATAAATGTTTAAAAAAATCTACTTTTTCAATTGTAGCTATGCATCACCATGTGATTCCAGTTCCTAAAACTGGTAGAGAAAGAAATGTGCTTTCAGATGCAGGAGATATTCTTCAATCTTTAATAAATCATGAGGTAGGTATGGTTGTTTGTGGTCATAAACATGTTCCACATCTTTGGAAGATGGAAAATACTTTGTTTATTAATGCAGGATCTACTTCGTCTATAAAACTTCGTGGAAAAAATGTTAATTCTTACAATACTTATTTTATATCTGATGATTCCATTGAAGCAGTTTTAAACCGAGTTAATGGAAATAAATCATCTTTAGGTAAATTTAAATTATAACACCAAAAGAAAATGTATTTTTATTTTTTTCATCAATTTTTTAATTTCTTTCATTTCATTATATATCTTATTATTTTAATTTTTTATTATTTTTTCATAATAGTTGTATCATTCAATTAAGTGATTTATATTATTTTTTTATTCTTAATTCTTTTTTAGTATATTGAATAATCTTTTTATTAAGGTGTTTAGCAAAATTTAAATATATGTTAACTATTATATATTATTATAATATAAAATTTATATAAATATAAAGAACTATCTAAAAGAAAAAGATATTGATTATAAACAAGGTTTTAATAAGTTTAATAATAATAATATAATAATTTAATCATTTAAAAATAATTTAATATTTTAATCATTTAAAAGTAATGTGTTTTATTTGAATTATTTATCAGATAATTTAATATTTGGTGATATTTTGAGAGTTATTATTGATGGGGCGAATGTAGCTCATTTTGGAAAAGAAGATTCAAAGCCTAAATTAAGTAACATTTTTTCAGCAGTAAGGTATTTAGAAGAAAATAATCATGATTTTGTGATTATATCTGATGCATCACTTAAACATGAAATTGATGATAAGGAGAAATATGAAAAATTATTAGCTGATGATGCTATTGAAGAGGTTCCTGCTGGAAATAATGCAGATCATTTTATTTTAGAATTAGCTGAAGAAGAAAATGCATATATTCTTTCAAATGATTTATTTAGGGATTTTGCAGATGAATTTCATGATATTCCTAGTAAACGTCTTCCTTTTTCATTTAAAGGCGAGGAAATTGTTGTTGGTTCAGCTAAAAAACCTAAAAAAGATAAAAATGTTCTTCAGCACATTTGTAATGAAATTCTTTTAATTGTGGAAAGAAAAAGATGGGAAGTTTATAAAGGTAAAGAGGGTGTCGAATTTAGCCCTTTAAACATAGCTAAAGAGTCTATAATTAGAATGGATAAATCTGAACATGATGGTGTTGGAGATAAACTTGAAGGAATATTTTCTAAGATTCCTATGTTTGATAAGGTAATGGACATGGTTGAAGATGTTGAATCTTCTGCTCCTTATGTAATATATGTTTTGGTTAATCCTAAAAATTATAAAGAAGCTGTTAAGAATGCAGGAAATATTTCTGTTACAATAGCTGATAGATTAAGACTTGATAAACGTCCACTTATAGCTGTTAGAAATGATTTGTTTATGAGACCTAATAAATTTGAATTGAATATTATGTATTCTGATGAAGTTGAACAGAATGCTCCTTTTAATGTTGAAATTAAAATCAACCCTCATGATGAAGCTTTCATAAAGAAAAGTTCAAGAAACATAGCTAGTACAATTGCTGGAAGAATGGGAACTTGGAAATTCCCTTTTGTAGCTGTTAATCCAGATATTATACATGAAAAACCTGGTGAATTTGAAATTTTCTTAGATAAAACTGAAAAAAATAAGAATAAGAACTCTAAAGAAAATGCTAAAAATAAATATGTTGATAAATACAGGTTTGATGATGATGAAAAAAGTAAAAAAGAAAATATTAATCCTGTAGCTACTTTTAAAAATAAATTAGGTCTTTGGAATAGAAATAAAAAGGATTCAAAAAATAATGATAATGATAAAGATAATGATGTTGATGATAATAAAAGTACTGATGAAAAAGAGGATAAAAGAACTAAGATGAGTAATTTAGTGAAAATGGCAAGAGATAAATCAAATTTTTTGAATAAAGACGATGATATTATTGATGAAAAGAATAATGATAAGTCTGATAATTATAAATCTAAATAAAATAGAATTTTAGATGAATAGTTTAAGATAATGATTAAATAATTGATATAACTAATTAATAGAATATATAATAAGTTATATGATTATATAATTGTTTTAATAAATATATGATATGTTATATAGGTATATAATTGTTTTAATAAATATATAATAAGTTATATGATTATATAATTGTTTTAATAAATATATGATATGTTATATGATTATATAATTGTTTTAATAAATATATGATATGTTATATAGGTATATAATTGTTTTAATAAATATATAATAAGTTATATGATTATATAATTGTTTTAATAAATATATGGTGGGTTATTATAGGTATATAATTATTTTAATAAATATATAGTATTTTAAGCAGTAAATAAAAGGAGGGGAGAGATTATGACAAATCATGGATTTAGTAGATTTTTATTTAAATATTTAACTAAACATGAAATTATAAGTATTGGGACAAAATATAATCCTTCGACTCCTCTAGAAAATGAGTATGTTGATATGTTTAATTTTACTCAAACAATGCTTATGGAAGTAAAAAAAGCTGAAATTACTACTGAAAATATTTTTCAAAATATGATAAGGGATATTGGTCAAGAAAATATTCCTGAAAATCATCATTTTTATGAGTTAAAACCTGCTTTAAACAAAATTGAGGAATATGCTCTTGTAAGTAATATTATAATGGGCAGTGACCGTTATCTTTATGTTGAAATTTCCGAGCCTAGTAATGTTATCAATCATTTTTCTCAAATTATAATTGAGGAAATGGGAGAAATTGTAGAAAAAAGTTTAACTGAAATAGTTGCTAAACTTCTAAGTAAAAATGATGCTATTAGAGTAGCTATTAAAATGGTTGGAATTGGCTTGGACTATGGTCTCAGTATTCATGCAGCTGTAGGAATGACTGGTGCTGCAGCTATTGAAAGAGCTATTAATTTTAATAAAGAAGTTGGGGATGTTTCAGGTGTAGGATTCACGAAATTAGGAGGAGAATATGCTCTTGCTTTTGATTCAAATTTTATCAGATCCAAAGCTCGTCCTCTTGAACTTCAAAACTATTTATTCATCGATGTTATAGATTCAACTAAATTTATTAATGATCAGGGAAGAGATAAATTAGTAGAATTAATGACTGGTGTTAAAAATTTTATGGAATATGAATGTAAAGGAAAAATAGAAGGTTATAGGGAAGGTGGTGATGATCTTATTGCACGTTTCCCAAGTAAAGATTTAGCTATAAGAGCAGGTCTTGATACTGCTTGGTATATTCTTAATAATGGCGCTAAAATTAGGGCAGGAATTGGTAGAAGTAGAAGGGAAGCTGGAGAAAGAGCTCAATTGGTGGATGAAATTAAAATTAATAATCCCTTGTCTTTAGTGGTTTTTGACATAGCTAATGGATTATATGCTTATTATATTCCTTCTGAATTTTATAGAACTATTCTTAACTTAATTTTAAATAAAAAAGCGAAATTAATTGGAATATTTATTTTTGTATTTATTTTTGCATATATTTTAACTATTTTAGGCTATTGGGAGTATGGATTTATTGGGGTTATAATTGCTACCCTATATGCTTTAGCTTCTTAACTATAAGATGTTTCTTATAATTTTTTAATTAATATAAGTATCTATTATAAAATGTTAATTAATGTATATAGTATCTAATATTGATTGTCTTAAAAAAATAATAATTGCAAATTGACCAATATTATAATATAATTATAATTCTTCCTCAGTTCTTCGTTTAGCATCGAGAAGTATCTTTGTAACTTCTTTAGATCTAGCACCTTTGTCTAGTCTCCAATTGTTAGACGCATTTTCATCTAACCAATTAGCTAAATCTTTTGGAAGAGATATATTCATTCTTGATTTATCTGACAATTTCCAGATTCTGTCAACTTCGTCTTTATTTACCATGTATATCTACTCTTTTTTTACCATGCATACTCTACATTATTTTAATCTATATATATCTTTTTCTATTTTTATGCCTGAGTATTTTTTTATTTATACTTTTATTTAATTACATATAAAATTTACTTAAATTTATATTTATTTATATAAATATATTTATGTGTATGTGTGTACTTACACACTTATTAATTTATTTACTTTCACTATTTTTATTTTATATTTTTTTAAAGAAATAATTACTATTTTCAATTATCAATAGAATAATTAAAAGAAGAATAATTAAAAGAATAACTTTAAAAATTTCAATATAGATTTAAAATTTCAATATATATTAAAATTTCATTAGTATAATTGTTAGAATAATAAATTGAATGATATAAATAGTAAATTACTAAATTTTTAATTTAAAAAGATCATATTTTTAATTTAAAAAGATCTTATCCTATTTAAAACTAAATTTTCAATGATAAAAAATTGAGGCTTTGAGAATTAATTGAGATTTAAAGAATTAATTAAAGTTTTGATGAAAAATTAAATTGTTTCTTGAATCTTATAGAACTTATTTTTTATTGGGGGTTTTTTTAAGATAAGTATAAATTCATTATTAAATTTATTTTTTATATTTTTATTTTAAATAGTTTTTAAAGAGGGTTTATATATTTAAAAGTTATTTGTATAATAAAAAGAATTCAAAATTATAAAATAATGATAATGATTATTTTTATTAGATTACTATTTCTTTTAATAATTTTATTTTTAATTTTAATAGAACTTGAATTATATTTTCTTTTTGATTTAGTTTTTATAATGTTATTTTTATTTTAAAATATAATTATAATAACATTAAAAATTATATCATTATTCAGAACATATTTAACATATTCCTATAATGAGTTTTTATTTTAATGTCTATATTTATTGTACAAATGTTTATTTTTGATTTGAAGTATTTTTAGTAAAAAAAATTTAATACATATATGTGTACACACATACACACACAATAAAGTATATAAGTGATTATTAATAAAAAGTTGAATTGCATTGTTAATGTTAAGTTTCATGTTCTTTTGTAAAGGAACATGTTACTTAATATGTTATTTAATATTTTATTAAACACGAACATTAACTTTGTAATCATCTTGTAATTGTACTAATAATCTTGTAGTTGTGTTAGTAAATGATTCTACAATGATGATTCTTTACTCAAATTTATAGATTGATAAATACATATGTGGATTTATAAATAAGTTCATGAATGTATTTATTTCAAAATAAAATGATAGGCGGATTTCAATGTACCAATAAATCAATGAACTATTATGTTTATTGATAAACGGGTAAATAAATCAACAAATAGGCATTTGTGTAAATAAAAAAAACAAAAAATAAACAAATAAATAAACGAATAAATGTCTGTTTGTTTATTCTCATTGGCGGATTCAATGAATTTAAATAACTCATAATGGAGGAAATATGAGTTCTAAAAATAATGAAGGAAAAATAGTCATTATGCTCATAGTACTGTTAATAGCTTTTGGTTTAGGATCAGGTATTGGTATATCTGTAGGTATGTCCAATGATGATCTTGATTCTTTTAACAGCCCTGAAATTGATAGTACAGTTAATGTGACTAATAATATATCTAAATATAATCCTAACTTTGATATGGATTTTTCAATAATTGAAGAAGAATATCCAATTGAGTCTTTAAATGATTCTAGTTCTGAGGAAAGTTCTGGAATATATTATTCTGAAGAAGAATTTTACAATGATTCTAATAATAATTTAACTATAACTTGAATAGCTAACCCCACAAACAGCTATTAATTTGTTAAAATTTAGTTATTAGTATTGTATGATATAATTTTCTTATATTAATATTTATTTAGTGTTGATATTGATTAATGTTTATTAGTATATTATTGTTGATATTTTTCACATAATTAAAATCTTAAGTAGCTAATCATTTTAGCTACTTTCCCTCCATTATAGTATATTTTTTGTATTAATTATTTATTATTCAATTTTTTCTGTTTTATTATTTATTTTACATTTATATCCTACTTTTTAATAAATTATTTTTTTATCATATATTTTTTCCATATTTATTTTCATATTTATTTTCATATTTTTTTTATATTATTTTTTTCAATAATTTTTCATTATATAATAAAACTATAAAAAAGATTAAAAATAAAAGTAAAAATATTATAGAAAATAAAAATATTATAGAAAATAAGAATTTTATTGAGAATTATAATATAATCAAAAAACAATT
>WRCI01000047.1 GCA_009784145.1 Methanobrevibacter sp. | reverse complement strand
AATACTATAAAAGCTACTAAAAATTAATATAAACCTACTATAATAAATTAATGTATAATAAAATAAATATAAAGTAAATATAAAATAAGTATAAAATAAAAATATAAAACAAATTTATCTCCAATTATCTAAAAATCTTAGAATATAATTATAGCTAAAATTTTTCATGAATTTTAACAACCCTTAAAACAATAACATCTATCTCACGAGATTCTTGACTATGAAAATCATAACTATGAACTAATGGAAAATTATAAAAAAATTTATGAGTGACTTTTCCTCCAAGATTTTTATAAAAATTAATTACAAATTCTTCACTTTCTGCCATGTGAAAAGAATAGCTAACATCTGCTGACTCTATAGCTAATTTCATAAATGCTCTATCAGCCCCTTTTTTAGCCTTATATTGTGATCCAAAAGGAGGATTTGTAATAGCCGTATCAAAATTACAATTTAAATCAAAGTTATTAACATCTTTAACAAAAAAATGAGAATTATTAATATCCATTTTATCTGCGGTTGTTTTAGCAATATTAACAGAATTTACATCAATATCAATACCTGTAGCTGATTTAGCTCCAAGAATAAGGGATGATAAAGCAAAAATACCTGTTCCACAACCTAAATCCATAATAGATTTATTAGCTATATCTCCTAAAGCATTAGCATTCCAAAGAATATCTGCAACTATTGGTGCTGGAGTAGTATATTGTTCTAGTTCAATTTTAGGAGATTTAAAACTTGGAATACTCTCAATAGCTATTTCAAGATGTTTTTTCTTAGTTATGTTCATGTTTTACCTTTACTATAATTTACTAAAAATTTCTTTTATTTATTCTAATAAAATTATCTTATTTTTAATTCTTTTAATAAATTATCTTATTATTGAATAAAATTATTTATAATATTAATAATAATATATAGAATATAGTATTATTATAAATATAATATTAATTATAAATATAATACATAAAATAATATTTTAAATCATATATTACGTTGTATATCAAAATATATGAAACTATAATGAATTTATAGATTAAAAAAATAATAAAATTTTCTAGAAAACTATAATATAAAAAAAAATGATTAAAAATTTCATTTAAAAAAGCACTAAAGAGGTTCTAAATGTTTGATAAAGTATTAATTGCTAATAGAGGAGAAATTGCTATACGGATAATGAGAGCTTGTCGTGACTTAGATGTGAAAAGTGTTGCGATTTACTCTGATGCTGATAAAACTTCTCTTTACACCAACTATGCTGATGAAAGATATCCTTTAGGTAATCCTTCACCTTCCCAAAGTTATCTTAATATTGATAAGATAATAGACATAGCTATTGAATCAGGAGCAGAAGCTATTCATCCAGGATATGGATTTTTAGCTGAAAACTCAGAACTTGGAATGAAATGTGAAAAAAATGGAATAAAACTCGTTGGACCAAGTGGAAAAGTTATTGAAGCTATGGGAGATAAAATTACCTCTAAAAAACTTATGAGAAAAGCAGGAGTCCCTGTAATTGAAGGAACTGATAAGGGAATAAGTGATATTGATGAAGCTATAGACATTGCAGATTCAATTGGTTATCCTGTTATTGTTAAGGCAACAGCTGGTGGAGGAGGAATAGGAATACAGCGAGTTTATAAAAAAGAGGAACTAGTAAAAGCTATTGAAACCACCCAGTCTATTGCAGCTGCAAACTTTGGAAATGCAACTGTATTTATTGAAAAATATGTTGAAAACCCAAGACATATAGAATTCCAAGTAATAGCTGATGAACATGGAAACACTATCCATGCAGCTGAAAGAGAATGTTCTATTCAACGTCGTCACCAAAAACTAGTTGAAGAGGCACCTTCACCAATTATGACTGAAGAATTAAGAGATCAAATGGGTAAAAGTGCAATACAAGCTGCAGAATACCTCAATTACGCTAGTGCAGGAACCGTTGAATTTTTATACAGTGGTGGAGACTATTACTTCTTAGAGATGAATACTCGTGTTCAAGTAGAACACCCTATTACTGAAATTGTAACTAACATTGACATTGTTAAAGAACAGCTAAAGATAGCTTCTGGAGAAGAACTTAGCTACTCTCAAAAAGATGTGCAAGTTACAGGACATGCAATCGAGTGTAGGATAAATGCAGAAGATCCTTTAGCTGGTTTTGCATCAAATCCAGGAAAACTTACTGGATATCGTTCACCAGGAGGTCCTGGAGTTCGTGTAGACAGTGGGGTTTATATGAACTATACTATTCCAACATTCTATGATTCTATGGTTTCTAAATTAATTGCTTATGGAAGAGATAGAACAGAAGCTATAGCTAGAACAAAAAGAGCATTAAGTGAATACATCATCCTAGGTGTCAACACTACAATTCCATTCCATAAAGCTGTAATGATAAATGAAAAGTTTTTATCAGGTGACTTTAACACACACTTTGTTGAAGATTATAGAGAACAAATAGATGAAGATATGAGAAGAATAAGGGAAGAAGACATTGAAAGAATTAATCGTATGCGATCAACTTTCATGCCTGGAAAAAAGGTAGCTGCTATTTCAGCTGCTGTTGGTTCTTATCTTAATGCAGCTAAAACTCAACAACTAAAAAAATAATGATAAACTTATCATTATTTTATTAATTTTTATATTTTATTATATTTATTTTTTATTATTTTTATTACATTATTACTACTTTTTATAAATTCTTTAAATAGTTCTTATAATAATAATTTTTTATAATCTCATAATATTCATAAAACATGTAATATTTTTTAAAATAATTATAAACTAATTATATTAAGAATTAATAAAAAATAATGATAATAATAAAGATAATGAAGATAACGAACTATAATGAAGATAATAAGAATAATAAGGATAATAATGATAATAAAAAAATATAAAAACTTACTTATTAGTGATTTTATGAAAAAAAGTATGCAAAACCTTTTATTAAAAAATAAAGAAAAAATATCTAAAGAAGTTGCTGAGAGAATTTTTCAAATTGATGAGGTAGAAATTGCAGAACTCATAAAAGAAATTGGAAATCATGAAATTGATTACATTCCAACTAGGGAAATTAAAGAAAATCTAGCTACAAAATATATAGGAAAAAATATTTACAGCTTTCATGAAGTAGAATCTACCAACAATGTAGCTAAATTCTTAGCTGAATTTGGATCTCCTGAAGGAACTATTGTTCTTTCTGAAACTCAAACAAAAGGAAGGGGAAGGAGAGGTAATGAATGGGAGTCACCAAGCGGAGGAATCTGGCTTTCAATAATACTTAAACCCAATATTGAACCTCCAAAAGCTTCAATTATAACATTAGCTACTGGAGTAGCTGTAGCTAAGATACTTAGAAAAATGAAGATTGATGCTAAAATAAAATGGCCAAACGACATTCTAATTAATAATAAAAAAGTTTGTGGAATTCTTACAGAAGCTAATGCTAAATCTAATACTATTGATTATGTTATTGTTGGTGTAGGAATTGACACGCAAGTAGATATTAATAGTTTAGATGAGAATATTCAAGAAAAAACAACATCAATTAATAAAGAAACATCTGAAGAAATAGAAGACCCCCAAATTGTAGCTAAGTTCCTTAATGAGTTTGAAGAAATTTACAATTTATTCAAAGATAAAAACTTTGATAAAATACTTTATGAGTGGAAACAAATGAACCAAACAATAGGTAGCTATGTTGAAGTAAAGCAACCTTTTGGAGAAGTATTTAAAGGAACAGCTATTGGAATAGATAAACAAGGAGCATTGATGCTTGAACTTGAAAATGGAGAACTAAAAAAGATTATATCTGGAGAATGTATAATTCATAAGGATTAAATTACAAAATTTTATACATTCAATACTTTTTATTTTTATAGTATTTACTTTTTAAATATCTTTTGCTTTGTTATTTTTATTATTTTTATTTTTTAATTTTCTTTAAAACACTTTCACGACCTTTTAATCCATCTTCATCTCCATGATTCACATCCAAAACTTTATCATAATATTCTAAAGCTTCTTGATATTTGCCTAAATTTTCTAAAGCATATCCCTTACTATGTAATGTATCATAATTTTTTGAGTCTAATTCAAGAGCTTTGTTGAAATAAGGTAAACTTTCTTCAAATTTTTCATTTTCACACAACATCCACCCCATATTGTTTAATGTTGCAGCATCATCAGGTTCTAACTTTAAAATTTTATTAAAAAATTTCATTGATTCTGTAACTCTTCCAGACACACCTAAAACACATGCTTTTCTAAATAATGCACCACTATCATTAGAATCTTTTTTCAATAACTCATCACAAATATCTAAAGATTCTTCAACTTTGCCTAATTTTTCAAGAATTATGGCTTTTTCTAATAAATTATAATTATCTTCTTCATTTTCATTTAAAAGAGAATCATAACAAGATAATGCTTTATAATAATATTTTTTAGCCTCATCCAATTTTCCTAATTCTTCAAGACAAAGACCAATATATTTTAATACATAAATATCCTCCTCAATTTTTAATGCCTTTTTAAAACAATTTAAAGCCTCCCCATATCTATTCAGAGCAAACAATATATTTCCTTTAATATACAAAGCATCAAAATCATTAGGATCTATTTTTAACGATTTTTCAATATATTCTAATCCTTTATGATAATTTTTAGTTAGAAAACCAATTTTTCCTTTTATATCCAAAGATACTGTATCCTTAGAATCAATATTTAAAAGAGAATTAGCTACTTCATCAGCTTCATCATACCTTTCAAGATTAATCAAAGCATGAACTTTATAAATGTAAGCATATTGATTAGTATAATTAAGTTCAACAGATTTATCAAAAAAATACAAAGATTTTTCATATTTTTCTAAACAAAACAATATATATCCTTTTTCATCCCAAAAACCATCTTCATCATCCATAAGTAAAAGACATTTATCAATAGCCTCTAATGCTTCATCATATCTTTTTAATATGCGTAAAATATAAGCTTTGTGCCCATAAGCATAAGCACATAATTTTTTATCATGGCTAAATTTAATAGTCCCCTCTAGATTGATTAATTTATTAAAATATTCAAGAGATTTGACATATTTTTCATTATCTTCATGAATTCTGCCTAAATCATAATATAAAGAGGGATATTCACAATTTTTATTTTCTAATTCATTGAAAATAATTAATGCCTCATCATGATTTTCTTTAGAACGAAGTTTTCTAGCTTTACGAAGTTTTAAATTAAACATACCCTTAAAAAGAAAAAAATTATACCAAACACAAATTAAAAAGATTGAAGCTCCTAATAAAAAAATAGCAGAAATCCAATTAAAATTAATAAAAATAAGGTTTATTACAAAATCAATTGCTATATACATTATTACAAACAATGCACACTTACCTAAAGTTGTCAAAGCCAGACTTTTTATTCGTTCTGATTTTCCTTTTTCACTAAAAAATATGGAAAAAGCAAAAACAAATAAAAAAACAAATAAAAAAACAAATCCAAAAGTACCATGACTAATTGAAATCATATCCTCATAAAAGCCAGTAAAATAAAAAATAGATATACTATTTAGTATAATAGAACTAAAAACAGTACAAATCAAAACTATATCTAATAATTTAAAAATCTTTTCATATTTTCTATTAATAGCTATTAAATCAGCCATAAAAATACATCCTAATAATATAAACAATGCTAATTATATATTATATAAAATAATAGATAAACATTTCTATTTATCTTTAAAAAAATAAGGTTAATCGTAGTTAATATTATAAATTCAACAGAAACTATTGATAACTGCATTTTCAATTCAGTTAAACGAAAATAAAATGTTTTTAGCTATTTTTTCACTTTTTAAAACATTTAAAAGCTTTTTAAAAGAATTATTTATTCTTTTATAAAGAATATCAATATCCATTCTATCCACATCATTTGCAGCTAAATCAAATCTAACAGTAGCTGAAGCTCCAGGCATAGAAACTGCAGGAATAGTTACAATATGTTCTTCTTTTAAAAGTAACATTGCCCATATAAAACAAAAATCTTTATTTGAAAATTTATCCAAACTAGTTTCATTAAAATTTGACTTGTCCTTTTTTAAGCTAAATATTATTTCATCTTTAAGATTATTTTCTGAAACCATAATACCTGTAGGGGTTTTTTCAAACATTTCAAAGTCGTTAGCTAATAAATCCATTAATTCATCTTTTTTAGCTAAAGATTTCTTCAAATCATTTTCATTGTAGTTTTCAAGACCTTTAACCATAGCTAAAATAGATGGAGGTTGAGCTTCTAAACCAAATTGATGAGATTTTGTTTTAATTTCGTCAATTAAATCTTCTTTTCCAGCCATCAATCCTCCCCGAGGACCCATCATTAATTTATCTGTACTTGTAACTACTAAGTCTGCTCCAAGTTCTGTAGCTTTCTTTTGAGAAAAAATAGCTGTTCTAAGTCTTGCACCTGAAGCATCATCAACTAAAACAGGAATATTCTTATCTTTAGCTAAATCAATTGTTGTTTTAAATTCTTCTTCATCCAAAATCTTATGATCCATTGTAGAAGGTGTGATAACAACTAAAGAAGTATTTTCAGGAAAATTAGCTATGAATTTATTAATATCCTCAAATTCTAAATAATTAGCTCCTACAAGAGATGCACTTCTAGGAATAGAAGGATGTGCTGGAAATTCTGGTAAAAAGTGAACTACATAGCTATCTTCCTTAGCAATAGTAAGAATAGTAGCTAATATCCCAGAGCTAGTTCTATTAACTGCAAATATCTTCTCCCCACCAAGATGTTCTTTTCCAAGAATTTGGAGTTTTTCTTCGAAAATAGCTGGACCAATATAAGTTTCTAAAAGATTTAAATCTTCTTCAGTAGCTAAAAAACCACCAGATAAACCTGTTAAATCATATAAATAATCTCTTCCATCATTATCAATAATAGATTTAATAACTTTAAGAGACACTTCTCTTTTTTTCATTTCGTCTAATGAATCTTTAATTAACATTGTTATCACTTAATTTTCAGTTAAAAATATATTAAATTAGTTGAAAATGTATTAAATTAGTTGAAAATGTATTAAATTAGTTGAAAATATACTAAATTGGTTAAAAATATTTTAATTTCATTTATATTAATATTATAATAAAATTAATAATATAATAAATAATATAATATAATAAATACTAAAAAAATAAAACCATTTAAATAAAGCAATAAAATAAAAAAACAAAATAAACAGACAAAATAAACAAAATAAAACTAGTGAAAGTAGATAAGATAAATGAAATAAAATAAAAAGTTAAATAGTTATTTATACAAATCACTAGCTAAATAACTGTAAATTTAGCTACATTACAATTTACTGATTATTACTACAATTTTAGCTACCTACTATTCATGTAGCTAATTAATAGCTAATTAATAGCTATTTATTAATTATTTATTAACTATTTATTAATTATCTATTCAAGTTGAAAATTAGATTTGAAAACTTCTATTAAAACATCCAAATCTTTGTCAGCTACTGGAACAGATGTGAAATTTTCTTCACCTTCATTATAAGAATATTCTGCATCGATTATTTTACCTTCTGCAGTAGTATAAAATATAATACTATCTCCTTCCTGTTCTGGATTTTTAACAGGTAAAAATATTTCTACTGATGCACCTAATTGATTGAAAAACTTTATTTTTTCATCTTCATCTTTTGCGACTTTCTTAAATTTCCTTATTCTTGATTTTAATTTTTTTTCTGCTGCTTCTGTAATATCCGCCATTATATCACCATAACCATAAATTATATTTTAACTAATTATATACTGATTATATTTTAACTAATTATATACTAATTATATTTTAACTAATTATATACTGATTATATTTTAACTAATTATATACTAATTATATATTAAATTTATCTATTTTGATTAAAATATTATATACTTATTAAATTCTTAATTTTAAATTTTATTATTATAAATCTCTAAAATTATATAAATATTATATAAAATTTATAAATTATACAAATATATAAAATTATACAAAATTATATCAATTATTATACAAAATTATACAAATATATAAAATTATACAAATATATAAAATTATATCAATATATAAAATTACTAGTATTTAATCTTAAAGTAGTATATAAATCTTTATAGAATGTTTACACAAAGAGTTTAACTAATATAAAATTTTTTATCAAAAAATGTGCAAAATTATGATTAACATTCAATTTTATAATTTAATCCACAATATCGCATTTTCCAGAAGGTAAAACCCTAACTACATCATCTAAGCCAATCAAATTATCTTCATTCTCATTTTTGTTTATTTTATGAAGAATCTTTTTAGCTATTGCTTCTTTTTTAGTATAACCTGGTTTTATTACAACATAATTATCAGTATGTGCTTTCATTGCATCAACAGGTCCAGCCATTATACGTTTTCCTTCATAATCAACAATACCTACAGCTATTTTTAAATTCACTCCACGAATATGATTTCTATTTCCTCGAATAATAAATGAACCTTTAGCTACAAATTCACCAGACTCTGGAGTTTTTGAAACTTGATCAGGGTGAACCCAAAAAACATCTTGGTTTCCATAATTTTTACTCCAAGCACTTGAAAATGATGCCGCAAAAATAGCTGACTGCTTAAGAATATCATTACTTACTTCATTTCCATCAGTCTTAATCACAACTGAAGATGCACCATGGATATCGCAGTGGAGATATATATCATTATTATCTAAATACTTTTTAACTACTGCTTCGTTAGTACCTGCATCACGACCACCAATAACCAAAAGATTATCTGAAGATACAAACCATCTGAGCTTTTCATACCATTTAAGATCTTTTTTCACTCGTTTTTGAGGAACCATTATATTTTCCATAGCTAAATCTCTTTTATCTTCCATTTTCTTTAGCTGTTTTTTAGTGTTTTTAATAGCAATTAAAGCACCATTAATTTTTCCTTTAGCTTTTTTAGATTTTTCATAATAAATTTCAGCATTTTCAGGAATAGCTACTTTTGAATCAATATTGATCTTATTATTATCAATATCTAAAATGAGATTTCCTAATTTATCCATAGATTCAACAATTTGAACTTCTTCCATTCCAGATTTTTTAGCATTTTTGAGGATTTTAGCTATTTCTTTCCAAGAATATTCCTTTGTGCGAGCATCTTCAATAACTTTTAACAGATTTTCAATTTGAGAATAATATGCATAAAGAAGATCTCCCTTTTTTTTAGAAACTTCAATAGTCTTTTTAAACTCTTCTAATGTTTCTTCCTGAATTTTAAGTCTTTTAGAATATTTTCCTACTTTTTTAGACCAAACATTCTCTTGAACACCTTTAATTTCATTTTTAACTTTCTTTGAAAAGAACTCATCAGCAGCTTCATTAAAAGTATTAAAATATTTTTTTTTATACTTTTCATTATCATTGTAAAGTTCTAATTCTAATGGTAAAACATCTTTTTCAATACTATTTTCACCATCATCATTAATTTCAACACTATTTTCATTATCACCACCAATCTCAACACTATTTTCATTATCACCTACAATTTCAACACCACCCCCACTATCACCAGCAATCTCAACGATATCCCCATTATCATTAGTACTATCAATATTATTTTCATTATTATTAATACTGATAATATTAGGAGTGAAACTATGATTTTTTAATGGTTTAAAAATAGATTCAATTGTTTCATAAATTATATCTACTTCTTCATCAGAAAGACTAGATGCTAATTTATTCTTGTCAATTTTTGATTTTAGAATAATTTCTTCTGAATATATTCCCCCTAGTCCACTTCTAGCTAATGTTCTTATTAAATCTATTTCAGAATCATTGAATAATTCAGAAAGTTCAGATTTTTCTAGATTTAATGGATTCATTCCTCTTTTTGAAGGATATTTGTATTCTTTTTTAGAACTAATATCTCTATCACTCCACAGTTTTCGTTTTAGAGGTAAAATTATATTGTTTTCCTCATCAAGAAGAATTATGTTTCCTTTTGCAAAAAGCTCTATAACAAGAGTATAAACTTTATCTTTTTTCATCTTTATTTCAACAACACGATCAAAGTTATGTTGTTTGATAGATAATACATTAGCTCCTTTTAAATGTTTTCTAAGAACCATTGGAAAAGAAGGAGGTATTTTAGGATTATCAAGAGGATATTGAGTACTATGATTCTCATCCCTGCTTGAAATATAAGATCAACTCTTCCAGTTCCACTTACATGAAAGCGCATGATAACTGTATCATTAGTAGGTTGGAATGATTTATCTACTCTTGCACCTTTAAGAAAATCGTTTAATTCATAACATATAGCATTTATATCTACATTAGACATTGTTTTCATAATGAAACCTTTTAAATATAATTCTGTTAATTTTATTAATTTTAATTATATTATTTTATATTTTATATACTAATTCATTATATAATTTACACTATTTTTATAAATTATTTAAATGAATAACTTTATAATTATTAAATACAAACTTATATAATGTTATAAAATCTTATAAAATTATTATAGAATTTATAAAATATTTAATATATTATATAAGATATTAATAAAAATAATAGAAATAATGACTTTTTAAAAAAGTTTTATAGAATATTATAAAATATAATTAAATATTATAGAATATTATAGAATATAATTAAATTT
>WRCI01000046.1 GCA_009784145.1 Methanobrevibacter sp. | reverse complement strand
TTAGCTATAAGTGGAGAATCTTCAGAATCTTTTAAATCATTACCAATAGCTAAAGCATCAAAAGGAGCTTTTTTAGTTTCAATAACACCAAAACCTAAATTAACTAAATCCTTAGTTTTTTCATTACTTGTAGTATTTTCATTAGAATACTCAAAATCTGTTGATTCTTTTGGAATATCAAAAACATCAATGTCTACTGTGATTTTCATGTTTAAAATATCTTCAAGTAACATAGCTGTTTCAGGATTAGCTCTAACCATTTTATTTTCATATTTATAAATAGTTTCTCTAGAAACATGGGCTAAATCAGCTAAATCCTTGAGAGAAAGAGAATATTCTTCACGATACTCTCTTAATACATTTCCATTAATATTAACATAGTATCCTCCTCTATCAGATAAAAACTCAGGATATTCATCATATAAAACTATGTTTTTAAGAGTATCAACACCAATAACTGGAAGTCCATGTCTTTCATAAACAACATCTTCTTCAAGTTTTTGTGTTTTAGATTTAACACCAACGATTAAAGGGGATGCTAAAAATGTATTAGCTACTTTTCTAATTTCTTGAACATGAGATTCATTAACACTGTCAATATTAACTAAGACTTTTAAAAGAAGTAAAAGTAGTTTCTTGCGAGCAGCCATATCAAAACAACTTTGATAATATACTTGGGAAGTTTCAAAGCCTCCTCCAGTTAATAATTGATTAATTTCCTGTATAATTTGATTCCTATTTATAGTACTCATAGGAACACCTCAAAAAACATTCAAGATTTTAAAAATAATTTCCATTTGTATATATTGATTTACAATAATATAAATATTCCTTTTTGAATAATAGTAAAAAAACTTATTATTCATTTAATTAGTTAAAATAATTCTTAGTATTGTATTATATCATATTATTTTGATTTAAATTTATTTATATCTTATTATTTATGTTAATATAAATATTTAATATCATATTGTCTTTATAATAAAATATAATTAATTTAAAATAATTTATAATAATAAATAATATATAAAAATTTATATAAATCTATAATATCTTATAAAAAGTTATACTAAACAAAATATTCATTTAAAACTAGTAAAAATTATATAGTAATTAAGGTGTTAGACTTTTTCTTATTTTTAATGTTTATCCTTACAGATATAATATACTAAACAATAATCCAGCCCTAAATTTATTAATCAGAACAAAGTCTAAAAAAATAATAATTTTAATGAATTATCTTAATATAAAATTATAATGTGATACACTATATGAATAAAATATTGGGATATTATTTTTTTAGGGTTTTGGGCGTATTATGATTAAAACAAAACATTAACATATTAATTAATTCAGACTTTGTTCTCATTAATAAAATACATCACCTTAGTTACACAATTTTGATTTTAAATGAAACATTTTATATTCGTAAGTGAATATTCTTTTTATTAGTATTTAAAGTTTCTGATTTCTGAATGAACACTCAATTAATTGTTAAAATAGAATTATATTTTTATAAAACACTTAATATCTCCTAAAAACCATTATACATACTTTATTTTATTTTTAATTTATAATTATTGAATCGAATTATTTATATAGTATTAATTACATATAATCATGTCATGAAATTAAATCCAAAAAACAGGAAAAATAAAATAATCAATGCAACCCTTGATTTATCTCTTAAACATGGTTTTGATAATGTATCTATACATCAAATTCATGAAGAATCTGGATTTGCCTCAGGTACAATATACTATTATTTTAAGGATAAAGATGAAATTTTAGAGTATATGGTAAGAACATGTTTTATAGATAGTTTTGATTCATACATAGAAGATATAAAAAATTTCGAAGGTACCTTTATAGAAAAATTGAGATTTATCTTAGAATATATAACCCATGATTTTGGTACAAAAAATGAGCCATTATATAGTCCAAATGTAATTGAATTTAGTTATCGAGAATATTTTGCACTATTTAAAAGTCTTTATTATATTAAACCAAAAATTAGACCAATGTTTAATGAATTAAATAAAAATTTATATGATTTTTATTATGATCTTTTCCAAGAAGCTATTGAAAACAAAGAAATAAGAGAGGATATTGAAATTGAAACATTAGTCATACTTTTCCAAACAATTTTAAAAGGATATACAGATATTTGGGCCTTTCATGAAAACTTATCACTTGAAAAAATAATAGATGCTTATATAAAAATAATTGAAGAAGTGGTTAAAAAACCATGAAAAAACAATAGAAATTATACTTATGTGAAAATATTCACATCTTAGAAGATAAAATATTCAATTATTTAAGTGATTTAATAGTTTGATTGTGAGTTTCAAGAACAATTCTTCAATTGAATCAATTAAAAAGCTGAAATAAGAGAATAGACTTTATATCTGGATATATCCACTATCAAAATATTCAGTCTTTAAATGAAAATTTTTACCAGCCAAAGAACCATCAAAAGCCATAGCAGCTTCGCCCACTTTTAATCCAGAAAAATATGTTTTTTTCGCATCACCTAGTTCATATGGAAGATGATGAACACTTATTTTCATTTTTGTTGCACTGTCTGGAATATGTACAACACGATCCTTTGATCCAGAAGTCATATGATCATTCACATAGCCAACTTGAAAACCATGCTCATTATAAAAAGTAATTTCATAATATCCTATGAAAGCTAATATCCATGCATTATCTTTAAATTCAAAACCATTAGGACTAGTCCAATGAGCAGCTTTAAAGACAGAACCAGAACCATAAGTATGTATCCATATATCAGCAGCTGATACTGAACTTATTGTCATTGTGAACATGACTAATATTACGAGTACACCTATTAATTTTTTATATTTCATAAATAACACCCTCATCATTTTATGTTATTCCAATCAACTTATTTTACATGTGTATTAATGTACCTGATACAATAGTAATTAGAGTATATAAAATCCATAATTCTATCTCAAGTACATATTCCATATTTTACATCTAAACTAAATAAAGAAAATAAATTCTTTTAATATAAAATATGAATCAATCAATTGCTAAATTATATACTAGATTTTGGTAGAATATGAATCAATCAATTGCTAAATTATATACTAGATTTTGGTAGAATATGAATATGAAATTTAGTAATTGTGGTAAATCCATAAATGTTAATAGTTTTTATAATCACAGTTGTGTTCCCTGTTTTTTTTGCTTGGAAAACATGAACTGGTGGGTAAATCATTGGCACTGGAACATCAAGTTCTTCGAGATAAGAATGATTATACTTTATAACATTACCTGTAAGACTGAATTTATCTCCAATATGTACAAATATGTCATTATTCATCCCCATAATATTTATAGGAATGGATCCATTTGGATTATAAGTGTTATTAATAGGATAATTAGAATAATCAACATCATCAACATAACTAATAACACTAGCTGATACAACTGATATGAATAATAATATCAACACCAAAAATATACCAACATACTTCAAATTACTTTTTTTAAACATATATCATTACACCTCTTAATTACTATCTAATAATCCATTGGAATACTAATTATATTAATAAACTTCATTTATTATATCATTATTCCATTAGTATATCCCACCATTCCCATAAAACATATTTTATTATTATATTCATATGGAAAAAAAGAATGTGGAGTTATTTTTTAAAAATTTGCTTTTTATTTATGATTATAACTAAATATTTCAGGAAAAATACTCCACAAATAATTTTCCACCTCCATATATGCATCCATATCCAATATTTTAGTCAATGATGGGTTAAACATAACACTGGTTTATCTAAACTACTAACACTTTACAATTCCTAAATCATCAACAGGAATATCCACTAAAAAACTAGTACTGTTACTAGATCCTTTGTAACCAATTGCACTGGAAAATGTTACTGTAACATTTACAATACCATTTTCTCTAGGTGCAAAATAGACAGTATATTGACCAAAATCATCAGTAGTTACAATTCGTGGAATTTTATCATTGATACATACTATTAAAGTAGCATTAGCTACAGCATCCCCCTCTTCATCAGTTAATTTGCCAATTATATAGAAAGGATTCTTATCCTTAACTAGTTCTGGTACATCTATGGTTATTTGAGTTGATTTTGGATTAATGAAAGGAACATTATTATTTTCACCATTTATAAAGGTTCCAGCTACTGTACTTCCAATAGTCATGCCTAAAGCTATTAATACTACTAATATTCCTATTGTTTTCCTATATTTCATAAAAAACCCCCCAATATATTTTATAATTTTATACTACTAAATTCTATACTACTAAATTATATATTACTAAATTTTTTACAATGTTAATTTTTTAAACAAATTCCAAACTTAACATCATTTACAAATCAAATCTAAACACTGCAAATAAGGAAATGACTCTTGTACTTTAAGAACTTTTAAGTAGTATTGTTTAGGAGTATATTTAGTATCAACAAAACTAATAGTTATACCACCTGGTCCAGCACTAGGAATTGCATAAGTGATTTTCAACTTATTTTTATTTTGTCTTTCAATAGTTATCTCACGATAATCTCCAACAATAAAATTACTTGTAGAACAAGTCCATGCTACACATTTAACTGATAAATCAATGAAAGAACTAGCTTTCCATTCAATATAACTATCACTAGTGAGATATTTTTTATCTTGATCAAAAACAAGTTCTGAAACAAGTTTTTCAGTCATTTTCGGTCTAAAAACTTTTAAATAATATTTTTTAGGAAGATACTTACTTGAAACATAAATTACTTCTTTATTACCAGGAGTCCCAGTTAAATAAGTTGTAGTGATTTTTAATTTATTTTTTTTACTTTTTTGAATTATTGTTTTAGTATCTCCACCAATTAGACCAGAAAATCTTTGATAAACAATAAGTTCCTGATTTTTAAAAGAAACTGCTTTAAATTTTAATATAACATTCTCATTATTTTTTAAAGGAGCAGATCCAATATCAAAAATTACTCCTTTCTGTTGGATATTTTTATCAATAGTTTTAGAACTTGCAGCTGATACAGTATCTAAGACACAAACTGTAGCAAAAACAATAAAAATAGCTACAAGTAAAATTATTAATTTATCCATTCTTGCAATTACTAATTTATCCATTCTCACAATTTCACTTCTCCATTATTTTTTTAATATACAAAACTTTGTATAATATGCATAATGCCATTCATAAACTTAAAAAAATTTCAATCAAGTTGAATAACAATCAAATATTTTCAAAATCTACAATTAAAATAAAAGTATTAAATAAATAATTAATAGCATAAATAAAGTACCTATAATATCATCAATATACTTATTGTAGATAATCCTGATTTTATTTTTAGACATTTATGAACCTCATTTATTTGAATATTATACAAGATTATATAGATTAATAATAATTCAGTACTGAATTTATTAATCAGACAAAAGTCTAAAAAAATAATAAATTCATTCCTAAATTTATTAATCAAAACAAAGTCTAAAAAAATAATAATTTTAATGAATTATTTTATATCAAATTATAATGTAATTACATTATGTGAATAAAATATTGGGATATTTTTTTAAAGGTTGGGTGTTTATGATTAAAACAAAACATCAAGATATTAAATAATTCAGACTTTGTTCTCATTAATAAAAGACATCACTTTACGTGTACTCTTGGTTTTAATGAAACATTTCATATTCGCAAGTGAATATTCTTTTTGTTAGTATTTAAAGTTTCTGATTTCTGAATGAATAATCAGTAAGTAGTTAAAAATAGAATCAATCAACTATATTACATTTAAACATTCAAAGAACACCACATTTGCTTTGTCTTTTTTTGATTTTTTTATAATTTACATCATACATATTATTTTTTTACAAAATAAGTAGTAGTCAATATGAAAAAAATAAAATTCTAACTAATCATAAAACACAAGAAAAAGGTTAAGAATTATTATAAATAGTTTAAATGCTCATACATATGCTCTACTTGAGACTTCTGATTTTCACAAAACAATAAATATAAAATAAACTGAAAAAATAAATAAAAAATAAACTAAAAAAATAAATATAAAATAAACTGAAATTTTACAAAAGAAGATAGTGATAAAAAGTTATCAAAATATTATGTTTAATGAAAAAAATCATACTCATTGAATTTCCATAACAATTATTTTACCTTTTTATCTTAAATTTAATCCAATTAACTTTGTTTTAGTCATATCTTCTACAGCATATTTAACTCCTTCTTTACCCATTCCACTCATTTTAAATCCACCAAATGGCATATTATCAGTTCTAAATGTAGATTGTTTGTTTATAAAAACTGAACCTGCTTCTATTTCATTAGCACATTTTAAACCATTTCTTATACTTTCAGTAAATACTCCTGCTTGAAGACCAAATTCAGTGTTGTTAGCTATAGCTATTGCTTCTTCAACACCATTCACTTTAATAATTGGAGAAACTGGTCCAAAAGTTTCATTAACAACTACTTCCATATCTGGACTAATATTATCTAGTACAGTTGGCTGGAAGAAATTGCCATCTCTATTTCCACCAGTTAAAAGTTCTGCACCTTCATTGCAAGCTCCAACAACAGATTGTTCTATCATTTTAGCTGCATCTTCATCAATGAGTGGTCCAATATCTGTTTTAGGATTCATTGGATCCCCTATTTTTAATTTTTCAGTTTCTTTTACAAATAAATCAGTGAACTCATCAGCTATCTTTTCATCAACAATGATACGCTTTACTGCCATACATACTTGACCAGAAAAGAGATAAGATCCTAGTACTCCTGCACTAACAGCTTTTTCAATATTTGCATCCTCAAGAACAACTAATGGATCATTACCACCTAATTCTAAAGTTACTTTTTTCATTCCAGCTCTTGAAGTAATAGAAAGCCCAGTAGCTACACCACCTGTAAAGGATATTTTATTAATATTCTCATTAACAACTAATTCATCCCCAACTTCACGACCTGAACCTGTAACAGTATTAACAACTCCATCTGGAAACTCAGAAGCTATAATTTCTGCCATTTTCATAGCTGCAAGAGGAGCTTGAAGAGGAGGTTTCATTATTACTGCATTTTTTGCAGCTACTGCAGGAGCCAATTTATGTAAGCTTAAATTTACTGGATAGTTAAAAGGAGTAATTGCTCCAACAACACCAAGAGGAATCTTTTGAGTAAATGCAAAGAAACCTTTCCCATTAATTCCAGCATCTAATGGAACCGTTTCTCCATAAATCCTTTTAGATTCTTCAGCAGCAAATTTTAATGTATCAACTGATCTTGCCATTTCAACAAGAGAATCTTTAATTGGTTTACCGCTTTCTGCAGTAAGGAGTTTAGCTATTTTCTTTTGTTCAGATTTTAATACCTCATATGCAGAGTAAAGTCCTTCAGATACTTTTCGAGAAGACCAAGTTGTAAGTTCTTTTTTAGCTTTATTTGCAGCAACAATAGCTAATTTAGCATCTTCTCTATTACCAACAGGTACTGTATCAACAATTTCATTGTTGTAAGGGTTAATAATATCAAAAACTTCTTCTCTATCTTCAAACTTTCCATTAATTAACATTTTCATTTTATCACATTTTCTTTAAATATCTGAAATTAAACTATTTAGCAATAGGTGATTCCCCAATAACGATTTCCATATAGTCATAAGGAAAAACTGGAATTTTATTGTTTTTTGAACCATTTTTTAATTCAATGATTCCTTCTTCAGCCAAAGCATTAACTTTTGGTTGGACAGTTTTAATATCCTTATTGCTTAGCCTAGCTAAATCTCGAATTGATTCTGGATTAGTAGTTTTAATCAAATCTAACAATTTTAACTCAATTTTTCCAATAGGATAATTTTTTGCAAATATAATCTTTCTTTGTGTAATATCTTTATCAAGTCTATCCTTATAATGATCCCATTCTTCTAAATGAAAGTAGAATATTGGATTTTCTTTATCTTCTTTATATAATTTTTTTAAATTATCTAATGAACCATATTCTTTTTTAAGTCCATCCATAATATCTTTTCCTTTAATTTTTCGAACAAGTCTTATTTGATACATTATCTTAACTCCTCTAATAATTTATTTAAATTAACATTAGATTCATATTCTATGTGTGACATGACTTTTAAAAAAACTTTATATGAATTATTTAAAGAAATTTTTTTCCTTTCTTTATTTATATGAATATGGGGATATCCATGCCAATTATCTATTTGTATTAATTCTGGCAAAATTATTATTGACCAAACATCATCTTCATCATTCCAAATAACAAGATTATCATTAATCCTATATCTTTCTTCCATTTTTACACCCACTATATATTTCATATTATAAAAAGTTGTTGGTATTTTTAACATCAACTTAGAATAGCACTATTTAAAATTTTCCTAATCAAATTTTGAAGAAATGTTTTCAATTGAATTATTCACTTTAGCTATTTCTGTAGAATTCATCTCTTCACCAATTCCTAAAAGATAATCTTTATAAAAATAAGTAGCTATTAAAACAATTACAATCATCCCACCAATTAAAAGAATCATTTCAGCTCCAGCTTGACCATTTTCATCCAATTCCATTATGTTAAATATTTTTTCATCCCTTATAATTTTCTTAAATTCTTTTAATATCATTATTTTTCTCACCTTTTTCAGTCTTAATTCAAAGTATTTAATTCAAAAACCTAAAAAACCAGCTCCAAAATTACTTATAATAAAAAATATTCCATAAGCTAAAACTGTTAAAGGAATTGAAAATTTAATTCCTTTTTTAAAATCACCATACATTACTAGACCAATGATTAAACCAGCTAAAATTGAATGAATAATAATATAAGAACTTGCAGCTATTTTTGAAGTTTCAATTAATTCAGTTCCTTTACCTAGACTTGACATAAAAGAGGAATAAATTCCAACCATGCCTAAGGCAAATGGAGCTGCAATAACTGCAGAAATAATTAAAAATAAAACAGCCATCATAACACTAGATTTTCTCTCTCGTTTTAAAATAATTATAGCTCTTAAATCTTCAGATACATCATCAATTATATCAGCTAAACTTCCTCCACTTTTACGGGCTTCGAGGATTATTTTGAAAGTTCTTTCTAAATTTTTTGATTTAAGTCTATTTACCATAGCTTGGATACTTTCATTAAATTCTCGTCCCATCTTAATTTCAACAACAGCTCTTTTTATCTCATCGTATAATGGTCCAGAACCATATCGAGATAATTCATCCATAGCATTTTCAAAACTCATTCCAACTCTAAGCATAGATGCCAATTGCCTTAAAAAATCAGGACTTTCATTTTCTATCTTTTCAGCACGTTGTTCTGATTTGATAATTATAAAACCAATGAGTAGTGAAGGAGGAATAGCTATTGCAAAGAGAATCGAAATTATTAAATCAAATGATAAAATAATTGACAATATTGTGAAAATAAATGACAAAAATACTATAGCTAATATTAATAGTGCTAAAATCTGAGAAGCTACTGTAAAAATTCTACTAGTTAATAATATTTCTTGAAATTTAAGTAAATATTTTTCAGGGACTTTTTTCTCAATAAATTGAGAAATATAAGATATTAAATCTTCTAAATTCATATAAATCACATTCCGTAAAAATCTATATTTAAAATATTTTTTTAAATAATAAGTATATGAAGATTAAAAAAGACTCATTAATAAATATTACTCATTTAAAGATGAATTTTAAGTTGAACGTGTAAAATATAGTTAATAGTAAAATATTTAATTAAATAAAGAAAAAATAACTATTAAAAAAAAAAAGTTAAATGTGAAATATTTAATTAAATGAATAAAAAATAATTATTAAAAAAAAAAGTTGAAAGTAAAAAAATAGTATATAGAATATATAAATATAAAAAATAATTATAAAAAACAATAGCTAAATATTTCCAAACTTAGCTATACTTGTATATAAAATTATTATATAAAAAAACAATAGCTAACTATTTCTAAACTTAGCTATACTTGTATATAAAATTATTATATAAAAAAACAATAGCTAAATATTTCCAAACTTAGCTATACTTGTATATAAAATTATTATATAAAAAAATATTAAAATAAAAAAAGATATAAAAAAAAATAAAAATTAAAGAAAAATAAAAAAAATAATGATTGAAACCCCATTAATAGTTATTCAAACAGTTATTTTTGTTTATCAAATGTGGAAGAATCTTTGAGAGTAAATTTACCTCCATCTGAAGTGTAAGGACGTATTTCTAAATAATTTCCTTTTTTGTTAGAAGTTAATTTGTATTCAGAAGTCATATCTTTAGATTTAACAGGATTTAAGAACTTCCATTTTGTCATATCACTACCGTATTTTTTTAAATTTGCATTCCATAAATCTGATGATGCAGACATAAAATCATACTTTTTCACTTCTTTGAAATACACTTTACCCTTTGAAAATGCGTATTTACCTTCATATTTCGTATTGCCAGTGGCACCTTGGAAATACTGGAATCGACCATTGTTGAAGAAATGGTAATTATAAAATGTATAACCCCACTGATAGGATATAGAATTAGAATAATAAAGATAAGTTGAACCAATAATTCCATATGATCGTTTACTCCAATGTCCCACTAATGAATTAACATTTGTACTGGTACTGGCACTTGTACTTGTTCTTTTCTTCCAGTGAGCATAGTGTGTCACTTTCTTTTTGACTTTAGTTGCAGTTGTAATCTTTGTTCCGCCTGATTTTTTAGTATACCAACCATTAAAGACATACCCTGTTTTTTTAGGTGTTTTAGG
>WRCI01000045.1 GCA_009784145.1 Methanobrevibacter sp. | reverse complement strand
ATTCCATTATTGTTAAGAAGTGAAATAGCTAAATTTAAAAAGTCTTTTCCAGTTCCAGGTAAGTTCATAATGATTCTATCGAATTTTAAGCTTTCACTTGCAAGTTTTTCTTTATTTACAAGTTTCTCTTTATCCATTTTTGATGAGTTATAAAATCTTTGATCTTCTTTGCTTATATCATTTATATCTCCTAAAATAGGAGTTATTTTTCCTTTTATTTTATTGAGTTTAATATTTTCTTTCATGTATTTGATAGCTTCTTCATTAATATCAACAGCATAAATATTTGTATTTTTATCTTTAGCTATAATTATTGGAAAAGGACCTATTCCTGCAAACATATCTAAAATGACTTCTCTATCTTTTACTTGTTCAGCTACTCTTTTTCTTTCTGTAGCTAAACGTGGTGAAAAGTAAACTTTTTTCACATCAAGTTTCAATCTTATACCATGTTCTTTGTGAATTGTTTGAGAATTATTTTCTCCAGCTATATGTTCTAATTGTCGAGTTCTTATTTTCCCTTCAATTGGACTTTTTTTCATAAAAATAGCTTTTCTTTTGGTGAATTTAAGTGCAGCTTCTCCAATAGTATCCTTATGTTCTTGAAGGTTTTCAGGAATTTCAAGTATAACTACATCTCCAATAATATCAAATGAAGTTTTTAAATCTTCAATTTCTTCTTCTTTTATCTTTCCTTTAAGATGTTCAGTTAGACTTTTTGCTTGTTTTTTTAGTGCTTCTAAATTTTTCTCAACAATATCAAAAGTTAATGTTTCATCAGAATCAAGATTAAATTTATTTAATAATTCTTTTTCAATACTTTGTTTTGTTTCAGAATCAATTTTTCCTTTTATAGGGATATAACCATAGCTATCTTTAGTGAGGATTTTATAATTTTTATCTAAAAATTCCTTTTCTGCTAATATTTTACGTAGTTCATTAATGTATTTTAATGGAATTTTAATAGCTAGCATGATATCACTAATTTTCTTATTTATTAGTCTATTTTTATTATTTTATTTATTTTTTAGTATATTTTATTTATTTATTAGTATATTTTTCTTATTTTTTAGTATATTTTTCTTATTTTATTTATTTTTTTATATATTGAGGGTCGGACAAAAATAGCTTTTTTCAAAAAAAAGTTTCTTCTTTTGCTAAACAAAGGATTTTCCTAAGGTTTTGACAAACTGATATAGAATTTTGTCCGACCCTCATATTAAATTTTTTTTATTTGTTAATATAAATTAAATTATAATTTTTTTAATACTATATAATTTTTTTATTTCCATTAAATTTATTCATTATTTATTCAATTTTCAAGGCATAATCTTTATTTATTATAATATTATAATGAATAGTATATTAATAATATATTTCAATAAACAAAACTTAATTATAAATAAATTTATATTTTAATAAAGAAAAGTTAATTAGATTAATAACATATTTTAATAAAGAAAAGTTAATTATAAATAAATTTATATTTTAATAAAGAAAAGTTAATCTAATAAAAATTATATGAAAATAAATGATATATTTGAGCGTATATAGGGGTTATTCATTAAATCATATATATTTGGGAGGAATAGATGGTTATTAAAAATTTATCAAAAGAGCTCAATATAGAACAAACAAAAAATATAATTGAATTATTTAATCAGGGCAATACTATACCTTTCATAGCTAACTATAGAAAAGACATTACAGGATCTTGTAGTGATCAGTTTTTAAGAACTTTTCGTGATAGATTAGTTTACTTAAGAAATCTAAATAAGATGAAAGATCAGGTTATTAAGACTATAACTGAGCAAAACAAATTAGATGAAAAGATTGAAAAGTGTATTAATGAAACAAAAAGTTTGTTGGAATTAACTGAGATTTATAGACCTTATGTAAGTGAAGAAGAAACTAAAGCAGATATAGCTAAGAAAAAAGGATTAGAAAGTCTTGCAAACATTATTCGTTTTCAACAAACAAAGATTCCAATTCCTGAGATAGCTGAAGATTATATATTTCCTGAAAAAGGTGTAAAAAATATTCAAGAAGCTATTTCTGGTGCTCAGGATATAATGGCTGAAATAATAGCTAATAACGCTGATTTTAAAGTATTGATTCAAAAAATCACTTTTGAAGAAGGGGAATTATCTACTATTGCTATTGATGAAAATCAGGAATCTGAATATGAAATGTATTATAATAATAGTGAACCTTTAATTTCTATTTCTAATCATAGAATTTTAGCTATAAATCGTGGTGAAGATGAGGAATATTTAAAAGTTGAAGTTGAAGCTCCCAAAGAAGATATTATTAAATATTTAAATAGACACTTCTTAATTGATAGATCTGAATACCATACTCAAGATTATAATGAAATCACAAGAAAATATATGGAAGAAGCTATTTTAAGAGCATATAATCAATTAATAGCTCCTTCAGTTCAGGAAGAAATTAGAAATTATTTAACTATGAGGGCTGAAAGTAAATCTCTTGAATTATTTTCAAATAATTTAGAAAATTTACTGATGCAAGGACCAATTCAAAATAAGGTAGTTTTAGGATGGAATCCTTCATTATATACTGGAACTAAATTAGTAGTCATTGATGAAGTGGGGGATGTTTTAGACTCAAAAGAAATATTTTTCAATGAGTCTCAGGATAAAATAGATGAAGGAAAGAATATAGTTTTAAATCTTATAAAAGAATATAATGTAGATATTATAGCTTTAGGGGATGTTTCTGATTCAAAAATATTTGAAAAATTCATTGTTGAAATTATAAAGGGCACTGATGTTAAATATGGATTAGTTAATCAATATGGGGCATCTATTTATTCTGAAAGTGAATTGGGAGAGAATGAACTTCCTGATTTTAATAAAGGTTGTAGAACTGCTATTTCATTAGCTAGACGTTTACAAGATCCTCTTGTAGAACTAATTAAAGTCGATCTTAAATCTATTGGTGTTGGTCAATATCAACATGATTTAGATCAAAATCTTTTAGATGATGCTTTAAATGATGTTGTAGAGAAAGTTGTAAACAATGTAGGGGCAGATTTAAATTCTGCTTCAATTTCTCTTTTATCTCATATAGCTGGATTAAATTTTGATTTAGCTACTAGTATTGTAAATTATAGGGAAAATAATGGTCTTTTTACTAGTAGGGAAGAACTTTTAATGATTCCTGAAATTGATGAAAAGATATTTGAACAATGTGCTGGGTTTTTAAAAGTATATACTTCAAGCAATCCATTAGATTATACAAGAATTCATCCTGAATCTTATGATATAGCTATAAAGCTACTTGAAAAATATAGATATACTTTAGATGATATTGGTTCAGCTAATTTATCATTTGATATTTTAAAGAAAGACTTAAAAGATAATTTTAATAATGATTTGGATAATAATTTAATGAATGATATGGATAATGGTTTAAACAATAATTTAGATAATAGTTTAAATACTAATTCAGACAATAGTTTAGACAATAATTTAGATAATAGTTTAGACAATAATTTAGGTAATAGTTTAAATAGTAATTTAGATAATAGTTTAGATAATGCTTTAAAGGACAATTCAGATAGTAGTTTAGAAGCTGATTCAAATGATTATAGGAAACTTCTTAATAATGAAAAACTCTCGAATGCTGAAAAAATAGCTAATGAACTGAATATAAGTTTAATTACTTTAAAAGACATTATATATTGGCTTGAAAACCCATTAAAAGATCCAAGAGATGATATGCCAAGACCCATACTTCGAAACACAATGTTGGCAATGGAAAATCTTAAAATAGGGATTGAATTAGAAGGGTCTGTAAGAAATGTTGTTGATTTTGGAGCATTTGTTGATATTGGTGTCCATCATGATGGACTAGTACATATTTCTAAAATGAGCCAAGGTAATTTTGTAAATCATCCATCAGATATTGTAAGTGTTGGAGATATTGTAAAAGTTAAAATTATTGAATTGGATTTAAATAAAAAAAGAATTCAATTAGCTATGGTTCTTTGAATTTATTTTATTACTAGTGTTCCAATTAGTTAACTATTATATCAGGTTATTTTATTAATAAAGGAGTCAACTATTTATTAGGGGTTTTCAATGCTTTATTTTGTAGGACTAGGTTTATTCAATGAAAAAGATATTTCTTTAAAAGGATTAGAAGCTTTAAAATCAGTTGATATAGTTTATGCAGAGTTTTTCACCTCTCGTCTTTTTGGTTCTAGCTTTGAAGCTATAGAAGAACTTATTGGAAAAGAAATAAAAGTATTGAATCGTCAAGAAGTTGAAGAGGAAAATATTTTTATGAAAAAAGCTATTGAAGGTAAGGATGTAGCTTTAATTTGTGGTGGAGATCCTCTTATAGCTACTACTCATACTGATTTTCTTGTTGAAGCTAAAAAAAAGGGTATTGATTTTGAAATTATCCATGGCTCTTCCATATTGTCTTCAGCTCTTGGAATTTCTGGATTACAAGGATATAAATTTGGAAAGGTAACTACAATTCCATTTCCAGATGAAAACTTTTTCCCACATTCTCCATATATGACAATTGCAAATAATTTAGCTAATGATTCTCATACATTAGTATTATTAGATATTCAAGCTCATAAAGATAGATATATGTCTGTTAATCAAGGACTTAAATATCTTATGAAAGTTAAGGATGATTTGATTAATGAAAATAGAGATGATGAAGCTATTATTGATGAAGAGACTTTAGCTATTGGTATTGCACGTGTTGGTTCAAAAGATGTTATTGTAAGAGCTGATAGGATTGGGGTTTTAATGGATTTTGATTTTGGAGAACCTCTTCATTGTATAGCTATTCCTTCTAAGTTACATATAGTTGAGGCTGAGTATTTATTTGAAATTTGTGGAGCTCCTAAAGAGATATTAGATGGAATTTAGGTTTTTAAATGTTTAATTTAGATTTAAGTTTTTAAATGTTTAATTTAGATTTAAGTTTTTAAATGTTTAATTTAGATTTAAGTTTTTAAATATTTAATTTAGATTTAAGTTTTTAAATGTTTACTGTAGATTTAGGTTTTTAAATTATTTGAATTGATTTTATATTTGTTGTGATTTTATGGTATTAAAAAGGTCAACTTTTGGAACTTATGTTAAAGATGGAGTTCCTCATGATAGAAAAGAAGCCGAACAAAAAAGAAAAGGTTTTAGAACTCCTCGTAAAAGAAAAATAAAGTTAAAAAATCCTTTTCACATTTATAATCATATATTTAAATATAATAGGGATTTTACTCGTGTACCAACACTTTTAATAAAAAATAAAGTCAAAATATCTAATAAAACAAAGATATATAATAAAGTCAAAATATCTAATAAAACAAAATATAAAAAGTAAAATAGATTTTAATATTATTTTGTAAAATTTCAGCCTTTTTTCAGTTTGTCTTAAATTTTTATAATAATTTATTTTAATAATATTTATTTGTATAATTTATAAAAAATTATATTAAATAAACAATTTTTAGAGTATATAATACTATGAAATTTATTATATAATTTTAAAATTTAATGTAATGATAAGTAAATTAATAAAGTAAGAATATATAAAATTTAAATAATGAAATAATTAATTTAAAGATTATTAATAATAGATTAAAATAATTAATTTAAAGATTATTAATAATAGATTAAAATAATCAATTTAAAGATTATAAATAAGAAAAATTTTCATATTCAACTATTAGGGATATTTTTTTAGGTGCTTATTAATGGATAAAAAAGCTATTAAAACTTTTTCAATTAATGCAAGAATCAAATTGAGGGAAGATATTAAATATAAAATGAAATTAATAGGAATATTAGAAGATAATATTTTAAAACCTTCCAAAAAATATACTGATAGAGAAATTTATGATATTGGTGAAGATAACCCTAAAATTCTTTATAAAAAAGAAATCCAACAAAGAAACAAAATAATAAAAATCATTAAAGAAAAAGGATATGGCAATGTAATCGAAGAAATTGCATATACTATATTTAATCGTTTAATAGCTATTCGTTTTATGGAAATTAATAAATACCTTCCAATAAAAACAAGAGTTCTCTCAAGTGATACAGAAAATAAAATCGAACCTGATATTATAACTAAAGCACCGAATATAGATTTAAACTTAAATAAGAAAGAAATAGATAGAATTTATTCTCTTAAAACTGCAGACAAACTTGATGAATTATTTCAATTCTTATTTATTAAACAATGTAATGAATTAAACAATATTTTACCTGAATTATTTGAAAAAATTGAAGATTTTTATGAACTATTGTTTCCACTTTCTTTTACTCAGGAAAATGGACTTGTAAGAGAATTGATAAGTTCTATTTCTGAAGATAATTTTAAAAACCAAGTAGAAATAATTGGATGGATGTATCAATACTATAACTTGGAACTTAAAGAAGATACTTTTAAACAGCTTAAAAATCATGTTAAAATTAGTAAAGAAAGGATACCTGCAGCAACACAAATGTTTACTCCAGATTGGATTGTTAAATATATGGTTGAAAACAGTCTTGGAAAATTATGGTTAGAAAATCATCTGGATGATAAATTAAAGGAAAATTGGAAATATTATATTGATGGTAATGAAGAAAATATTGATGCAAATGAAGAAGATATTGGTGAAAGAAAACATTATCTTGTTAAAGAAAAACAAAATATTGATGAGAAAAAACAATCATCAGAACTTGAAAAACAATTAAATTCACTTAAAAGTGATTCAAAAAATATTAAATTAGAAGAAATTAAAGTTATAGATCCTTGTATGGGTAGTGGACATATATTAGTTTATGTTTTTGATGTTTTAATGGATATATATTTATCACAAGGATACAATAAAAAAGAAGCCACAATTTCTATATTGAAAAACAACATTTTTGGTTTGGATATTGATGATATGGCTTATAAATTAGCTTGTTTTGCAGTAATAATGAAAGCAAGATCATATCATAAACAAATATTTAAAGAAAATATAAAACTAAATCTAAAATCAATACAAGAAAGTAACTTATTGAGTCAAGAATTAATAGATTATTTATCCCAAAGAAATAATGAATTAAAAAAGAACATTGAGTATATTAAAGAAGTTTTTATTGATGCTAAAGACTATGGGTCATTATTATCTATCAAAGATTGGGATTATGAAAAAATAAAAGATTCTGTTGAAGAAATTAATGAAAAATTAAAGGATTCTGTTTCAGAAACTAATGAAGAAATCAAAAAAATAAAAAAGAGTGGAATAGTTGAATCAAGTTCAATAGATGAATCAAATACAATAACTGAATCAAGTTCGATAAGAAAAACAGGATTTTCTTTTGAAATAGAGAAATATCTTATTCCTTTAATAGAACAAGCTCAGATATTATCTCAAAAATATGAAGTATTAGTAACTAATCCTCCCTACATGGGTGGAAGAGGTATGAACAAAGAATTACTTGATTTTTTAAAAACAAATTATAAAGAGAATAAAAATGATTTGTTTTCAGCTTTTATTGAAAAATCATTCTATTTTTTAAAAGAAGAGGGGTATGCTAGTTTTTTAACACCTTATGTATGGATGTTCATTAGCTCTTATCAAAAATTAAGGGAAAATATTATTAAAAATAGGACACTAAGCTCATTAATCCAATTTCAATATTCTGCTTTTGAAGAAGCAACAGTTCCTATCTGTGCTTTCACATTTAAAAATAGTCATGAAGACAAGATTGGAAAATACATAAAACTTTCTGATTTTAAAGGAAAGATGAATGTTCAGGAAACCAAAACTTTAGATGCAATAACTAATCCTAAATGTGCTTATTATTTTGAATTTAATCAAGGAGACTTTTTAAACATTCCTGGAAACCCTATTGCTTTTTGGGCAGAACATGAAATTATAGATATTTTTAAAAGAGCTAAAAAACTATCAGAAATAGCTGAAATTAGGCAAGGATTAGCAACTACAGACAATAAAAGATTTTTAAGGTATTGGTATGAAGTTAATTTTAATAAGATAGGATTTAACCATAATAGAGAAAGTGCTAAAAAAAGTGCCAAAAAATGGTTTCCATATAATAAAGGAGGAAAATATAGAAAATGGTATGGAAATGATGAATTTATTGTTAATTGGCAAAATGATGGGGAAGAAATAAAAAAAATAGTTAAAGAAAAATATAAAAATAGAAGCTATGCACAGGATTTCACAGAAGAAAAATGGGAAAAATTAATTAGAGTATGGGTTGTTAAAAACATTGAATTTTACTTTAAAGAAAGTATCACTTGGTCATTTATAAGTTCTTCTTATTTTTCTGCAAGATATTCTCCTCAAGGTAGTGTTTTCGATGTTGCTGGTTCATCTATGTTTCCACCAAAAGAAAAGATTAAATATTTAACTGGATTGATGTGTTCTAAAGTATCTGCATCAATAATGAGTATACTAAATCCTACAATAAACTTCCAAGTAGGGGATTTGAAGAATATTCCAGTTTTTTTCAATGAATCTTATGAAAAGCTTATTGAAAAAATTGTAGATGAAAATATTAATATATCTAAAGAAGAATGGGATTATTTTGAAGAGTCTTGGAACTTTACATCACACCCATTAATAAAATATAAAGTAGATGGTTTAATAGAAAATTCTTTTAATAATTGGGAACAAGTAGCTCAAAATAATTTTCAGAAAGTAAAAGAAAATGAAGAAAAAATAAATGAAATTTTCATTGATATTTATAATTTAAAAGATAATTTAAGTCCTACATTAGAAGATAAAGATATAACCATTAGAAAAGCAGATTTAAAAAGAGACATCAAAAGTTTCATATCATATTTTATAGGATGTTTATTTGGTCGCTACTCTTTAGATGAAGAAGGAATAATTTATGGAGGAGGTGAATATAATCAATCAAATTATCATAAATTCATCCCAGATAAGGATAATATAGTTCTTATTTTAGATAATGAATATTGGGGTATTGAGCATGAAGACAATGAATATGAAGATAATGAGTATTTAGATAGTGAACATGAAAATAGTGAACATGAAAATAGTGAACATGAAAATAGTGAACATGAAGATAGTGAACATGAAGATAGTGAACATGAAGATAGTGAACATGAAGATAGTGAACATGAAGATAGTGAACATGAAAATAATAAATATTTAGATAATGATTATTTAGATAATGATATTGTTAATAAATTCATAGAATTCCTAAAAATAACTTTCTCAGAAGAAACTCTTGAAGAAAATATTGAATTTATAGCTAATGTTTTAGGAAATAAATGGAAAACTCCAAGAGACACAATAAGAAAATATTTTTTAAATGATTTTTATAAAGACCATATTAAAACTTATAAAAAAACACCAATATATTGGTTGTTTGATAATGGAAAAAGAAATGGCTTTAAAGCATTAATTTATATCCATAGATACACTCCAGATATCCTTGAAAAATTAAGGAATAATTATCTTAATAAGACTCAAAAAGCTTTAAAAAATTCTATAAATAAGAATGAAAAAATGATATTAAATTCCAAACATCAAAAAGAGAAAAGAAAATTAGCACGATCCAATATCAGACTTAAAAAGCAATTAGAAGAAATAATAAAATATGATGAAGTTTTGACAATTATAGCTACTAAACAAATAAATCTTGACTTAGATGATGGTGTTAAAGCAAATTATAGTAAATTTCAAGGAATTGAATCAAGAAATAAAAAAATAGATTTATTAAAAAAGATTTGAACATAATAATCAATTATAAACTATAATTATGCTATAAATTAACAATTAATAATATGATAATAATTTAATATGGAATAAATAAAATAAAATTGGATAATTAGGATAAAATTGAATAAATAATATAAGATTGGATAATTAGGATAAAATTAGATTGAATTGAATAAATGGGATAAAATGGCTATTTTACTTACAAATATTAGTGAAAATATCTTAAATCAAGATATTATAAAAGAAAGTTTTAGTAAATTGGAAAATTTAGATAAACTAAAAGGAAAAGAAGAAATAACCGAAATTTTCTTTTTAAATGAAAATACATTAAAACAAAAATGGAATTTTAAAAACATAAAAGTAAATAGTGTTAAAATAGATATGAGTAAAGATATGGAAGAACTTTACAATGATATAAATCAAATTATTGAAGATATTTTGGATAAAAAAGAATTCATGAATGTAATAGTAGATGTTAACTTTCTTGCATATGTAATATTAGAAATTCTAATAAAAAACTTTAAAATTACTGATGTTTTTATTTTAGAAAATAATAAATTGAAAAAAGCCCATCCTTGTGGATGTGAGGCAGAATATATTGGATATTAATTAATAACTCATTTTTTTTGTAATGAATTGAAGAAATTTCTAAAAATAATTAATTTGAAGTTTAATTAATATATTATTTTATATACTTTTATTCTATATTTTATTATATTTTATACTTTATTATACTCTATACTTTATTATACTCTATACTTTATTATATTCTATATTTTTATATTGTAATAATATTTTTATATTATACACTCTTATTTTTTATATTTTAGTTATCATATATTCTTATTTTATATTTTATTATATTGTATATTTTTATATTCTATTAATAGAAAATAAATAATGATATAATAAAAATAAAGATAATATAAATAGAAAAAATAAAAAATAAGATAAAATTAATAGAAAATACAAATATAAAGATAAAATTAATAGAAATACAAATATAAAGATAAAATAAATAGAAAATACAAAAATAAATAATAAATAAAGATAAAAATAAAAAAATAAATAAAAAAAGCACTAAATAATTAAAAAAAATATTAAATGGGAAAATATTTTATATTATAATTTGAAAATATCTTTTTCCCAATCATTATTAAT
>WRCI01000044.1 GCA_009784145.1 Methanobrevibacter sp. | reverse complement strand
TTGAACAAGCTAGTAAGTTTAATGAGACTATTGATGTTGATGGAGTAATATTGACAAAAGCTGATGCTGATTCAAAAGGCGGGGCTTCTCTTTCAATTGGTTATGTCATAGACAAACCTATCATGTTTTTAGGTATGGGTCAAGGTTATGAGGATATTAAAGAATATGATTCTAAATGGATGTTAGAACAAATATTTAGCTGATTTCGAAAATTAATACAGAGAAAAAACAGACATAAAAACAAACAAAATAAGATAATTCAATTTAACAAATAACTGGGATAATTTGATTTATGGGGGACATTATGAACAAAAGATTTGTAACATTATTAATTTTAGTGCTTGGTGTTTTAACAATAATTTCATGGGGAAATTATTTTGCTGAAACTGGTAGTTTTCAGATATTTCAAGAACCTAAAGAAGATGTGACTATAGCTATTGCTGGAGATGTTATGTTTACTCGTAAAATGCCTCCTGTTTTAGAAGCAGTATCTAGTCCTTTTAAAAATGTTGAAAATGTGACTAAAAATGCTGATCTTTTGTTAATGAATTTTGAAAATCCAATTACTACATCAGATATAGCTTATAAAGGAGATGTTGCTCTTAAAGCCCATCCAGCATATACTAAACTTGCTAAAGCTAATTTAAATACAATACTGGCTTTAGCTAATAACCATATTTTTGATTATGGTGAAATAGGTTTAAATGATACTATTAAATATATTAATGAAAATGGCATGAAATCAATAGGTGCTGGAAATAATAAAGAGGAAGCTACTAAACCAATTGTTGAAGAAATTAATGGTAGAAAAATAGTTATTTTAAATTATATGGATCAAGATAATTTTAAAGAATATTCTCAAAGTGAAATGCCACAAGCTACTAGTGCAAGTAATGGTACTGGGGCTAGTGGTAGTAATTCTGGTTATGCAGCTATTGATTGGGATATTGTAAAAAAAGATATAGATGCTAATAAGCAAGGAGCAGATTTAGTTATTGTTTATCTTCATTATGGTAATGAATATAGTCGTTCTCCAAATAACCATCAAAAGGAAATTTCAAAAAAATTCATTGATTATGGAGCAGATATTGTAGTTGGATCTCATACTCATGTTACTCAAGGAGTGGAAGTTTATAAAAATAAACCAATATTTTATGGTTTAGGTAATTTTGTCTTTGATCAATCAAATGTAAACACTCATCTTGCTATGTTTTTAGAACTTGATTTAGTAAATGATACTTGTGAAGTTACTGTTCATCCAATATATATAAATAATTATTTGCCAGAATTCATGAGTCCAGGAGATGGTAAAACACTTTTAAATGGTTTATCTCCTAAAGATTCAGAATTAAAAATTAGTGATAATGGAAAAGCTAAATTGACTTTTCAATTAGGTGATTCTACAGAATAGTTAGGTATTTGCCTTGTTTAAGAGGTTTATTTTAATTATTTTATTTATTTTAATTATTTTATTTATTTTTTTATATTTTATATTTTATTTTTATAATTTTTTTATAAAATATAATTCTTATATAAACAATTTTATATAAATATAGTATTTTAATATAATTTTTATATAATAAAGGCAAGTATAGATTACTGCAATGAATACACAACAGTTCCTTTTTTTATTGTTATTTTATTATCTTTTTTATATTTTTTGTTTTATTTATCTAAATCAGCTAATAATTTTCCATTGGTACCTATATCTTCTCTTTCAAGTTCTCTTATTAATATTGTTACAGTATTTTCAGGTAGTTCATAAATTTTTGAAACTGTTTTTGTTATTTCTTTTACTAATTTTCTCTTTTTTTCAACAGATATTGGATTTGATTCCACTATAATTACAGGCATAGTTATTTTCTCCTATATTTTGTTTTAATTGTTTATTTTGTTTTAATAAATATTTTAGCACGGTATTTTATTTTTCAATATAGATATATAATAGATAATATAATAATAAATAGTATAATAATAGATAATTAAAAATAAATAATATAACTATTAAATATTTCTTTTATTAATTATGGTTATATATGATACTATCTTAGATAAAACAATTTTGTTTTTATTATTATACTTATTTAAATTGAAGATACTGGTGATTAAATATGCTTGGAGAGAAAGAACTTATTAAATTATTCCCTGACTTTAAAGAATTAGTACAACCTTCTGGAATTGATTTAGCTCTTGATGAAATTTTTGTTCAAAAGTCAGGAGGATCCTTAATTGACAATGAAAAAAATTTACCTGATATTGAAGCTATTGAAGGACCAATATATACACTTAAACCACATACAGCTTACTTAGCTACAATTGATAGAAAAATAAAAATACCTAAAGGATATACAATGTTATACTTACCTCGGTCAACTTTACTACGGTCTTTTGTTTCTGTTCAAACAGCAGTAGGGGATCCTGGTTTTTTTGGAACTTTAATGTTTATGGTTTATAATCATGGAAAATTTGATTATCGAATTAAAAAAGGAGATAGGATAGCTCAAGGAGTCGTCTTTGAAGTAGATGGTTCTGGTGAGTATTCTGGTAGCTATCAAGAAGAAGAATAATTTTTTTTAAATTAGAGATTCTTGTATTTTTATATAAACAAGTGAGTTAAATGAATGCTGCTGAAGCTATAGTTAAAATATTGGAAGAAGAAGATGTTAAATATATATTTGGTCATCCTGGTGAGCAAATACTTCCATTTTATGCTGCTTTAAATGATTGTAAAATTGAACATATTTTAATGCGACATGAACAAGGAGCAATTCATGGAGCTGATGGATATGCACGATGTTCTGGCGAGTTTGGAGTGTGCATAGCTACTGCTGGTCCTGGAGCATTGAATTTTACAATGGGATTAGCTGTTGCTTATAAAGATTCAGTTCCAATGCTTGTTATTACTGGAGACAATCTTACTACTTCTGATTCTGTTGATAGATTCCAAGATATTGATATAGAATCTATTTTCAAACCCATCACTTTTAAAAGTTTTTATCCTGTTGATGGAAAATCTGCTGTTTTGAATATTAAAGAAGCTATTGAAATTCTTAAAAATGAGCCAAAAGGACCAATACATATTAATCTTCCAAAAGATGTTCTTTTAGATGAAAATATTGGGGATTTTATGGATAATGAAGATGTATATTCTCCTAATTTTGATTATAGTCAATTAAATAATGCTATAAATGAAATGAAAATAGCTAAAAAACCATTAATAATAATTGGAGCAGGGATTTTTTGGGGAAAAGCTATTGGTGATTTTAAAAAATTTGTCGAAACTAACAATATTCCTTTTGTCCATACTTATCATGCTAAGTCTGTAATTAAAGATTCTAACTTGGATTTAGGATTAGTTGGTACTAGGGGAACTAAAATGGCAAATTATGCTTTTAATAATGCTGATTTAATAATAGTTCTAGGTTCTCGTTTGTCTGAACGCACAATAGATACTGGTGGAAATTTTTTAGTCAATGAAAAGGAATGTCCTGATTTTAAAGTTAGTGAAACTAAAATTATTCATGTCAATATTGATGAAAATATTCTTTCTGGTGATATAAATATTCCTGGTGATGTAGGTTTTGTTTTAAAAGAATTAAATTCTTTAAATAAAATAGTTAATTCTAATTATAGCTCTTGGTTAGAGGAAATTCATATTTATGATGAAGAATATATTATAGATGGATTAGATAGTGAAACTATTCCTATAAAGCCTCAAGTAGCTATAAAAATTATATTAGAATATTTTAAAGATAATATTATAGTTAATGATGCAGGATCCCACACAACTTGGGTAAATTTACTTTCTGAAGATTATTCAAGGGAAAAATTAATTTTTTCAGGCGCTATGGCTCCTATGGGCTATGGATTACCTGCTGCTTGTGGTGCTTCTGTGGGGATAGCTAAAACTCAAGAATTTGGTGGAAAAATAGTTCTCATAAATGGCGATGGTGGATTTCAGATGAATATTCAGGAGTTAGCTACTATTGCTTCTTATAATTTGCCTATATTGATTGTTGTTTTAAATAATTCTCAATTGGGGGTAATTCGCCAGTGGGAAGAGCTATATTGTGATGATTTAAGATATGCGGTTGACTTGGAAAACCCTGATTTTGTAAAATTAGCTAATTCTTATGGTATTGATGGTGAAACTGTAAATTCAAAAGAAGAGTTAAAATTGGTCATTGATAATTTAGAATTAGATAAACCTTATTTAATTGAAGTTTTGGTCGATGAAGAGAATATTCCATTTCCTAATGGGGAAGATAGTTAATTTTTATTGTGAAGTTCATGAATTATTTTGTTACAATATTTTTTTTGATTACTTTTCATATGCTTGGAAAAATATTAGGTATATGAAAATATAAAGTACTGATTAAATATAAAAGTAAAAAAAATTTAATTGATTATATATCTTTTTCTAAAAATATGTTGTATTTGAGATATATTAAGCAGAAAGTTTATATTATTAAGAAACAAATTTTTATATACATATTTCAAATTTTAAGGTAGGAGCTAAATAATGAGTAGTAAATTCATCTGTCCTGTAGTCAAATGGGTTGGGGGAAAAAGGCAATTATTAGATGTCATAGAAAATCACATTCCCAATAACTTTGATACATATTGTGAACCATTTGTTGGAGGAGGTGCTCTTTTATTTCATATTAAACCCCAAAAAGCAGTGATTAATGATATAAATTCTGAATTAGTGAATGTATATAATATAATCAAAAACAATCTCGATGAATTGTTGGAAGATCTGAAAACTCATGAAAACGAAGCAGAATATTTTTACAAAATTAGAGCAGCAGATAGAGATAAAAAAGAATATGATAGGTTGTCGAATGTTGAAAAAGCATCAAGGATATTATATTTAAACAAAACCTGTTATAATGGGCTTTTCAGAGTTAATAAATCTGGCGAATTCAATACTCCTTTTGGTAGGTATAAAAACCCTAATATTGTTAATGAAACAATATTAACTGCAGTCAGTGAATTTTTTAATAAAAATAATATTATTTTTTATAATAAAGATTTTGAAGACATACTTAAAAAATTAGAAAGCGGTACATTTGTATATTTGGATCCTCCATATGATCCAATATCTGATACTTCAAGCTTTACAGGCTATGATAAAGGAGGATTTAATAAAAGAGAACAAAAAAGACTAAAAAAGGCATGTGATGAATTAGATAAAAATAAAATAAAATTTTTATTATCTAATTCAAATACTGATCTTATAAATGATTTATACAAAAATTATTCCATTGAGACAATTAAAGCTAAACGTTCAATTAATTCTATCGCAAGTAAACGAGGGGGAATTGACGAGGTGTTGGTAAGAAATTATGAATGAAACAAAAAATGATAATGCATGGAATAAAATATTTGCGCAATATGACATAATTGAAGAAGTACAAGATAATGGACAGTATATTATTTCAGCGAAGGATATAAAAGAATTTAGAGAACCTCGATTAATGGTTAAATTTGATCAAATCACTTCAAAACCAAAAAAATTTAAAGAAAATCACCTATCAATATTACCGATTAGTAGAAGGGAATATATAATTTCAAACTTTGACTCTCATCATAAATTAGAATCTAAGATACATAATACTATGAATGTAGAATTTCCTAATTGTGTTGAAAGTATTGATATAAATAATATTTATTCTGAATCTATTGCATTGAATAGTGCTTCTGCAATAGGAATTATATCTGATTTTTTTGATGTAAATAAAAATGAACTTATTGCAACGGTTAATGGTAAAAAAGGGTCTGGAAAATTTGATTTTAAAGTTGATAGAAAAACTGGAGATGAACTTAATGTAAAAGTTTCAAATTCTCAAATTGAGGTGGATGGGGCTTGGGAAAGCTGGGACTTCTTGTCATTATTCGAAGCTAAACTTGATTTTATGGATGATTTTATTATAAGGCAACTTTATTATCCATTTAGAACCTTTGAACAAATTGTAAATAAAGAAATAAGAAATGTGTTTTTCATTTATTCTAATAATCAGTTTAGTTTATATGAATATTTTTTTGATGATAAATTTGATTATAATTCAATAAAACTAACTAAACAATCTCATTATTCTCTTTATGATGGCGAAGTCGAATTAGAAGATGTTACTGGTGTGTATGAATCAATTAATATGGTTTCTGAACCTAAAACTCCATTTCCTCAGGCTAATTCTTTTGGAAGAGTAATTAGTCTTTGTGAACACTTAAAATCTGAAAAACTAAACAAGCAACAAATAGCGGAAAAGTATTCTTTTGATGAAAGACAGAGTGATTATTACACTAATGCAGGTATTTATTTGGACCTGATCAAAAAAGAAAATATTAATAGGGTTGCTTTCTTTTCATTAACTGAAACAGGTGAAAAAATATTTAATTTATTTTACAAAGAAAAGCAACTAGAACTTGTTAAATGCATTTTAAAACATGAAGTATTTTATAAAGTATTTAAAGAATATGTGAAAACTGGAGAAATGCCTTCAAAACATGTTATTGTTGATTATATGTATAAATCTAATTTATATAACATAGAATCTCCTGATACATTTGAAAGAAGATCTTCTACAATCTCTGGGTGGATTAAATGGATTCTTAATCTTACTGAAAGTGAAATATAGATTTATTTTAATAAGAATACTAAATATAAAGTAGGAATAATGACTAAATAAAGAATAAAATGAATGTAAAATTATTAAAAATAAAATATAATAGAAATTAATAATAAATAGAATAAAAATGAATCATAAGTATGATTCATTAACTGCAGATACTCCTGCACCCATATCTATATCGAAACCAAGGTTTTTCAAAGTCATTCCAAGTGCAGAAAATGTAATAGCTAATTCTTTATAGGTTATGTTACCCATATGACCAATTCTAAAGATATTACCTTTTAGATGGTCTTGTCCACCAGCTAATTCTACTTTATATTTATTTCTCATAGTTCCTCTTAAATCTGCATCAGTTACACCTTCAGGCATTTTAACTGCAGTTACAGTAGCTGAAGAAACACTTTCTTCTGGGAAAAGTTCTAATCCAAGAGCTTTAACAGCATTTCTTGAAGCTTCAGCAGCAGTTTCGTGTCTAACTACTCTTGCTTCTAAACCTTCTTCTTTAATAATTTTAAGTGCTTCAAATAAAGCATAAATCAATGATACTGAAGGGGTGTATGGAGTTTCAGGAGGAGTTCCAGCTCCAGCTTTTCTATACTTTTTCATATCAAGGTAGTAAGTATTAGAATCAACATTATCCACAGCTTTCCAAGCATCATCACTTAAAGTAATAGCTGCCATTCCTGGAGGTGCAGCTAAACATTTTTGAGATCCTGCAACACAGACATCAATTCCAAATTTGTCTACATCTACTCTGTCTCCACCAAGAGATGATACAGTATCTACAACATATAAAGCATCATGGTTAGCAACAACCTTTCCAATTTCTTCAACAGGTGCAGTTACACCAGTAGATGTTTCATTATGGACTATTGTAACAGCTTTAATATCTTCATCCTCTTCAAGAGCAACTTTCACTTCATCAGGAGTAACCGCAGTTCCCCATTCAACATTTAACTCTTTTGCTTCTATTCCAAAGGAAGTAGCTATGTTTGTGAATCTTTGACCAAATTTACCTCCTACAATAGCAAGTATTTTTTCTTTAGGTTTAACTATATTAACTAAACCTGCTTCCATAGCAGAAGAACCTGAACCTGTAAGTAAATAAGATTGGTTTTGTGTTTTGAATACTTCAGACATTAATTCTGTAGTTTCAGTAAATATTTCTCCAAAAATTGCGCTTCTATGGTTGACAATATTGTCTGACATAGCTTTTAGTACTCTAGGTGCCACGCTTGTTGGACCAGGAAGCATTAATAATGTTTCGTCCATTTATATAATCCTCCATTTAATAATCAATTTTAATTTATTTAAATATATTTTAATATTCAATGTTTTGTAATATTATAATTAATTATAATTTATAATATCTTAAATTTTAAATATAGAAAATAACTTGAAACTTTAGAAATTGTTATTTTTCAAGTCATTAAACTTTTTATTTTATATGTTTTATAAAGTTTTTCTCTATGATACTAAAATTTTTTTCATGATAATATTATTGATTGAAATTATATTTTTTTATATAAGTTATGTTGAAATTATATTTTTTATATAATTCTTGATGAAATTATATTTTTCATGTAATATATTGAAGTTATTATATACTAAAATAGAAATTAATTTCAAAAAATTTAGTTCATTATTATAAAATCTTATTTCATATGATAAAATTTAGTTTAGTATTATAAAATTTTTTTCATATAATAAAACTTATTTTATATAATATATAGAAATAATTGTAATGAAATATAGTGAATGGGAAAAATGGTATAATAAAATCTTAGAAGATTTTGCTTTTTCAAAAGATGATGATGAAAAAACAGCTAATATATTAAATGAGATTTTAGATAAACAAGGTTTTATTAAATTAGAAAATGTACTAAACAATTTACATAATGATAATTTAGCTATTCATAAGTCTTGTTCTAATAAATCAGATATTAAAAACTTCATTGTTTTTGGTGCAGGTCCTTCATTAAAAAAGCATATAGAGCTTGTTAAAAAGAAATGTCTTGTTGAAGATTATATTTTAATCGTTGCTGATGGAGCAACATCTGCACTTTTAGAGGAAAACATTGTTCCAGATATAATTGTAACAGATTTAGATGGGAATATAGATGATTTAATGTTGGCTAATGATTTAGGTTCTGTATTTATATTACATGCACATGGTCATAATCTGGAAAATATATTAAAATATACTAAAAAACTAAAAAAGGTCTTAGGTACAACTCAATCAAAACCACTTTCAAATCTCTATAATTTTGGAGGATTTAGTGATGGGGATCGTGCTGTGTTTTTAGCCTTGGCTTTTGGTGGGGAAAAAATTGTTTTAGCTGGAATGGATTTTGGAATCATGACTACTAAATATTCAAGACCTAATCTTACTAGTGAAATTGCCGAAGCTGATGAAGTAAAGCAAAAAAAATTAAAATATGCTGAAGAGCTTGTAGAATGGGTTAAAAATAATGAAAATGTTGAAATTATTAATTTAAGTCAGGATTTGGATTGATTTTATTCTATTTTATTTTTTGTATTTGTATTTGTATAAATATTATATTTGAGGTATAATTTTTTTATTCAATATAATTTTTCACATTTTTTAATTTTAAATTCTTTATTTTTTATTTTTATCATTATTTTTTATTATTTTTCATTAATTATTTGTTAAAATTATTTATATTAAATATTTATCCTCTCCCATAGTTTTCACATTTAAAGAGGAATCCTTCGAAATATTTAAATATAAGTAATTTTAAACTATTATTTATATTGATTACATTTTATATGAACAAGAAAATATTTTGTTGTTGGACTGTTTAAACGAGCAATACCTAATCAATCTTGTTGAAATAGTCATTATATGGGGTTATATTGGCTATTTTTTTCCAATAACAGTATATTGTTTGGGTGATATTTATGGAAAATCAAAAATCAGATAAAAGATTAAGGAATAGAAAATCAGTAAAGGGGCTTTTCACAATACTGGTAGTGGTTGTAATGATGTTTTCATTAGTGCCAGCAACAGCAATTGGGACAAACATACAAAACACAGACACAACAGATTCATCAAGTGTCCAGATTACAGTTAAGGCAAAGGCTGCAAGTTGTAAAATAACTTGGAATGGAAATAGTGGAAAAATAGGAAGTAAAAAAACAACCACTACCACAGTAAAAATGGGTGCTAAAATAGGAAAACTCCCTACAACACCAAAACTCACAGGTCATTCATTTAAAGGATGGTACACCAAAAAATCTGGTGGAACAAAAGTAACTAAAAACACAATAGCAAATAAAAAAGTCACCTACCATGCACAATGGTTAAAGCAATGCACACTAACATTCGATCCTAATGGGGGTAGTGTAAAAACTAAAACCAAAAAAGTAACTCAAAGTAAAACTTATGGTACTTTACCCACACCTACACGCTCAAGATATACCTTTGCTGGATGGTTCACTGCTGAAACTGGTGGAAAAAAAGTCACCTCAGCAACCCAGATGTCAACTAAAAATGTGAAAATCTATGCACAATGGAAAAGAGTATTGAGTGATGAAGAGAAAAAATTAGTAGGTGCATATTCTTATGGTAGTTCTGGTGGTGGGTACTGGACATATTATAGCTATAACTACGATCAATGGAAAGGTGGCTACACATATATGCATGGCATAAATTTTAAGTCTGATGGAACATATGAGGGCTTCACACTTGCAGTTGGCTCAGGTTTCACACGTGGAGGTAGCTATATTAAAGCGACTGCTAATTGGCACATTTCTGCTAAAGGTACAGTTACCTTTTCGAATATGGTGCAAAATGTTCAGTATAATGATGGAACTACAAGTGTATGGCTCCAATCCCAACACCCTGACTGGAATCCTAATGATAGTTATACTTTCACAGAAGAAAATGGCAAAAAAGGAATAGAACGGTGGGGAAGCTTCTATGAAAAAGTGTAGTGTGTAGTAGTTTCAGTTTGTTTCTGTGTGATGAAAAAAATGTAGCAAATGAAATTTAAGTTTTTTTCACATTTCTGAACAAGTAACAAATACCAATTTTTTCATAGTTTTTCTATTTTTTAATTTTAATTTCTTTATTTTTTCAATTTTTATCTTATTTTTATATAAAATATTATAGAATAAAATAAGAGTATAAGAAACTAAAAATATACTTTTTTATATAAGGTTAGACAAATAATATTTACATGGGAATTGAAGATATTTTACTTCACGATGAAACATTATTTCATAATATAAATGCATTCAATCCAGACTACATGCCTGAAAATTATAATTTCAGAGATTCACAAATGGAAGGAATGGCAATGGCTATTCGTCCA
>WRCI01000043.1 GCA_009784145.1 Methanobrevibacter sp. | reverse complement strand
TCATCAGTACTTAAACTATCATCATCAGAATTCAAACTATCATCAGTACTTAAACTATCATCATCAAGATTTAAAGTATCTTTATCTGTTTTTTCAGGTTCAACTCCTTCAGTTATATTTTCAAGTTTTGGTTTTGCTAATATATCCTCTTCAACATCATTAGCCCCTTTTTCAGATGAAAGATTAAAATCAGAAACTGATGAATCACTACTATTAGTAATTTCATCTATGTCTTCAGCTGTAATCTCAAACTCGTCCTCTTTTTTAGGTATTTCTCCATCTACTAAAAGATACAATTTATCTCGTATCCTATCAGTAAGTCCAGAAGTATGAGCTTCAGCCTCAATTAGATTAATAATATTCCTGGTGATTTGTTCCATTTTTTTATCACCTTTAACCCAAACAAGTCCATTTTGACCAACAACAATTTTACATTTTGTTTTGTCTTTAATCATGTTAATCATAGAACCTTTTTTACCTATTAATCTTGGAACTTTAGTCGGAGTAATGTCAACAAGAAGTCCTCCTCTAAATTTACCCATTCCTCGTCCTTTTAATCCTAATTTGACTTTTTTGACTTCATCTACATCTACAACTCTCAAAAAGAGAACATCTCCAACGTCAAAAACTCTTTTCAGTTCTCTTTTTTCTCTTCCAAAAACTTCAGATGCAGGTAATATACCAGAATAAGGAGAATTAACATTTACTCCCCACATAGAAAATCGTACATCATCGATTTTTCCAATAACTACATCTCCTCTTTTTGGAACATACTTACTTTTAAGAGGAATTACACTAATTTTTTTGTTCCTAAGGGAAACTAAACCCATTAAAGACGAACAAACAGATTTTCCATCTTTAAAAGTCCCTCTTCCAGAATAAAAGCCCTCTTCTGCTAATATTTGTCCTGGAACAACTAATTCTTTATCTTCTACATGTATCATTTACATTATGCCCCCATTAGGGTAATACATTACTTTATGAAAATTACAATAATTTAAATTGGATTATATTTTAATAATTTAAATTGGATTATATTTTAATATTATTATAAGTAAATAAATAATTATTTTATTAAATCCTATAAATTATTTAATGACTTTAGTTTCAGCTTCTCCACCAGATATTTCATTCATTTTTAAGTTAAATCTTTCTTGAAGTCCACCTGGAATTTCTACAATAGCTATCCAAGATCCGTCTTGTTGCCATTCTTCATTAGCTATACTTCCAAACTTAGATATGTCTGAATAAGCATTTCCAGCAACTGAACCAGGTAACCTCACAGCTATTCTAACTTTTTCAAATCTAATTGGGATTTTAACTTTAATAGCTTTTAAAACAGCTTTAACTTGTTCATCAACAGATTTAAATGGATCTATTTTAATTTTAGTTTCTTCCATTGCATTTTCAATTCTAGCTACAGGATGAGGTAAACCATTTTGAGGATTAATAGATTCTCTAGCTATTTTATTAATAACCATTAATCTCTTTTCTTCCTGCATATCTCGTTTTTGTTGAGCCGTAAGTTGAATGTGTCCTTTATTGATAATTTCTGTTGCAACCTCTAAAACATCAGTAGTTTCAAAGACTTTCTCCATAGCTTCATCAGAAGATTTATCTCCTTTTTTAGAATCTTTAAAAATATCTTCAACAGCTAAAACATCTTCAATACTAACATTATCCTTTTCAGGATTTTTAAAATCTGCTGCTAAATCAGCATCAACTAAAATCTCAAATTTTTCTCCATGAGATTCTAATCTAGCTATAATAGCTTCATCAATATTAACCATGTTTTCACTCTTAATTTATTTTATAATTCTTTAATTTATCTATAAATACTAATTTATCTATAAATACTAATTTATCTATAAATACTAATTTATTTTTATAAACTCATTAGTTATAAATACTAAATTACTTATAAACTCATTAGTTATATAATATTTTAGTTATAAATACTAAATTATTTATAAAATCATTTATTTATAATTTTTATCTTTTATAAAACATTCATTTGAATATTTATTGAATAATAAATAAAAATAAAGAAATTAAACTAAATTAAACTAAATAAAGAAAAAAGAAATGAAAAAAGTGAACATTGCCTTTTTAAAGAAACCTAAAAATAAAATTATTCTTCGCTTTCTATTTCTTCATTATCTTCTTTATTAGCATTTCTATCAAGAAGTACCTCAACATGTTTAGCTACTTCTTCATCAGAAATTTTTCTATATTTTTTATCATTAAAATCTATGACAGCTATTTCAACACTTTCAGTAGTGGTTTTGCCTTCAGTAGCTTCATAAACTGCATCAAGAGCTAAATCAATAGCTTCATTTAAAGTTAAATCTTCCTTATAATTTTTTTCAAATACTTCCATAGCTACGGCTCTTCCAGAACCTATAGCTGCAGCTTTATATTCAATTAAAGCCCCACTAGGATCAGTTTCAAAAAGTTTACAACCATTTTTAGTAACTCCACCAATTAAAAGTGCAGAACCAAATGGGCGAACTCCACCATTTTGTGTATAAAGTTGTTTCATATCACAGATTCTTTTAGCTAAAGCATCTACTCTAATTGGTTCATTATAAGTGATTTTATTAATTTGAGATTCTATTCTTGCTCTTTCAATTAATGCTCTTGCATCTGCTACAAGTCCTGAAGTAGCAGCACCTATGTGATCATCTATTTGAAAAATCTTTTCAATTGACTTAGGTTCCACAAGTTCACTTGTAGTCCTTTTATCTACTAAAAGAACTATTCCTTCTTTTGACTTTACACCTAAAGAAGTTGTACCTCTTTTTACTGCTTCTCTTGCATATTCTACTTGAAAAAGTCTTCCATCTGGGCTGAAGACAGTAATTGCCCTATCATATCCTGCATTTTGTAAAGGTTGCATAATTTATTACCTCTTGTTCTTTGTTGTGTAATTAATGTTATTTTATAAATATAATTTTTTATAAATTAAATATAATTTCTTGTAAATTAAATATATTTTTTTATAAATTAAATATAATTTTTATATATAATTTTATAATCATAATATATAATTTTATAATAGTTATATTATTATTTATTTTTATAATATAATAATAAGTTTTTATTATTTTATTAATTTATAAAATTTATATATAATTTTATAATAAATATAGATATTTTAATTTAATAAATATATAAAATTTTATTTTAAAATACTATGATAATTATATAATTTATTTTAAAATATTATATAATTTTTATTTTAAAATATTATATAATGAAATATATAATCAATAATTAAAGCTGTAAATACTAAATAACAACTATAAGAATTTATTATTAAGTATGAATTTAATTTATAAAATATTCAGACAAACATGATTGAATATTAATAAGAAATAATAAGATTTAAAAAGTTTTAAATAATATTTAATAAATTCTTAACTTATTATTAAAAAACCAAATAAAAATAAGCTAAACCTCCATGATTTAGTGATAGGTATTTTTTTCTTATTTGTTTATCCTTTAATAAATATCTTCAACTTAGTTAATAAAGTTTTCCATTGATGAAACTATTGTTCCAGAAATTCCTACAGTAATAATAGCTATTTTTTTATTATTATACTTATATAACATTGCTAAACTTCCTCGAATTTTATCTTCATATCCTCTTTGGCAACGAAGAATAGCTTTAAAGTAGTAATAACCTAAATCATCAATATTTTGAAAATTTTTATCATATCTATCCTTAATATTTTCACTATTCATACCAATATTATCTTCTATATCATTTTCACTATGCATATCAATAATATCATCAATATTATCCATATTCCCTATATCATTTTCACTATGCATATCAATAATATCATCAATATTATCTATATTCTCTATATCATTTTCACTATGCATATCAATAATATCATCAATATCATAAAATCTCATTAACCATAAATTAAATGCACTTGTTTCAGTTTCACCATATAAACGAATACAAGCATACCAAATAGCTGAAACTAGCTCTTCTTTATTTAGTTTAACTTCAGATTTAATATCTAAAGTCAAATAATGATTATTTATTCGTAGTGATGGAGGTAAAATTTTAAGTTTCATTGTTTTTATCCCCCTTATTTATCTTTTTTACACCTAAAACAACCATATTCTCGCGTTCATTATTAAAATCAACTAATACTTTAGGATAATCATGAAAACAAGCAGTTAAATCTTTTTCAGATAAACCAAGATATTTAAATATAGCTGAAATGTCTCGTGGAGATCTAATATCCCAAAAAGATGAAGCACCAGTGGTTATCACTAATGGAAATTTAAATTTTTTATGTAATTTAATAATTTCACGAAAATGAGCCATGATTTTAGATCTATAGCTAAGATAACTAGAAAGTATATCATTAAAACAAAGCTCAATAGCTACATTATTTTTATAAGCTTCTTTAGCTAAAACATGATTGATTCCACAAGTTCTTTGTTTATAGTATGGTCTAGAAAGCATATCAACCCTAATATTTTCACATGCACTACGATTTATTACTAAATCCCCTCCTAAAACTGAGATGAATTTTGTTTTATCCCTAAATTTTCGAGAGAGTTTTATTAGTTCATTTTGATTTTTAGGATTTATTTCAAGACCGAATTCTATTTCAATCTCTTTTATAGGTTTTTTATTCAAATCAATATTATTATTATTATTAAGTTTTTTATTCAACAAAGCATTATTGATATCTTCAATTAACTCATTTTTGTAAGAAATAGCATTTTGATAATCTAAAGGAGAATAAAGTAGATTAAGATAATCCCAACCTACATAATGAGCTTCTAAAATAAGCTCTTTATCTTGATGATAATTAGTTCCTTTAAGATTTAAATCATAATATTTCATTTAAAACCCCATTTAATAATTAATAAGTTAATAATTTATAATTTAATTCAAAACCTCATTTATAGCTTCATTTAATAATTTAATAGCTATTTCTTTTTTTGCAGGATATGTAGCTATTTTAATTTTAAGATGAATTGAATCACCTGACTCAGAAATTTCCCATTTTTCTTCACAAGCCCTATTCTTAGAAAATCTAAGAAATAAGTTTCCATTTTCATCAATTTTTTTGTGAAGATCTTTGGATAGTTTTTCTAAATCTTCTTTATCGATATTAAAAAGGTTATTTGCAAATTCTTTTGTTTCTTTTTTATTATCAATTTTTCCAGAAAGAATAATTATTTTATCTTCAAAGACACCTTCAGCTATTTCACGATCTATTTTAGCTGTTGGAAGAATATTTTTCAATCCTTGAGTTAGTTCTTCTTCATTTTCATTTTTATAAACAAATAATCTATATCTAATATTATGAATCATAATAATCAAAAAGTATTTTAATTTTATATATGTATGAAATTTTCTTAATATAATACCGTCTAAAAATCTTAATATAATATGTATAAAATTATCTTAATATATATTAAATTGAAGTTATCTTAATTTAATTATATATAATAATTATAATTTAGGAATACTATTATATAATATTATTTTAAAAAGAAAACTGAAAATTGATTAATAATTTATTAATATTATTTTATAAATTAATAAAATATATAAAATTATATATAATAAATATTATAATGTGTATAAAAAATATTATAGTATATTATAATATATATATATATATAAAAAAATGAAAAAAATAAAATAAATTAAAAAAAAAATAAATAAAAAAATAATAAAAAATAATTCAAAAACTATCGAGATTTAAATGAATTATTCTTTCTACTAATCTCATTAAGACGTTTTTTATCATCACCTACAAAAGTTTTCATAGTATTTTTGTGTTTTTTAGGTATTAAAACCTTAACAATCACTTCTTTTTTAGCTTTAATAGCTTTAACACTAACTGATTTTATTCTCTTTTTACCAACATAAATACCTAAATGGCTTTTAGTAGCAGATTTATGACCAATGTTTTTAATTTGGATATAGTGATGATTTCCTTTTTTAGTTACTTTAGTTATTTTAAGATCTGGTTTTTTAATTAATACTTTAGTACCATCAGTTGGAGAAATTTTAACATTATTTTTTATAAGTCTACCAAGATTAACTATTGTATTATAAACTTTTCCTTTGTAGTTATTATTAAATTTAACTGAACTAAGTTTAAGGGTGCCTTTTTCATTATAAATAGCTCCAGCTTCACGATCAGCTCTATTTTTATTAAAAGTAGAAGCAGATATAGTAGCACCATTAGTAAAAATAGCTCCTCCCTTGTTGTTAGCTACATTACTAGTAAAAGAAGAACTAGTTACAGTAAAACTAGATAATCCATAAATAGCTCCACCAGAATCTTTAGCTACATTACTATTAAAAGTAGAACCAGTAACCTTAATATTACTACCATAAATAGCTCCACCACCCAATGCCCGATTGCCTTTAAAAGTAGAACCACTAACAGTAAGGCGACCATCCATAATTATAATAGCTCCTCCATGATTACTAGCTTTATTATTAGTAAAGATACAGTCAGTTACTTTATTATCCCCATCATTAAGATAAATAGCTCCCCCATGAATGGTTGCTTGATTATTAGCCAAGTTGCTACTAATCATATTTACTGTACAATATTCAGAACTATAAATAGCTCCACCAAAAACTGCATTATTATTAGTAAAAGTAGAAGTTCTTATAGTAAGAGCCCCTTGATTAATGTAAATAGCTCCACCACAATCGCCTGCTTTGTTATTATTAAAAGTACAGTTAGATATAGTAAGAGTACCCCACCTATTTCGAATAGCTCCACCAGATACTGCCTGGTTACCAGTCAATGTAGAACCTCTAATAGTAAGAGACCCCTCATTATTATAAATAGCTCCTCCCTCACCATTAACAGTAGCTTTATTGTTTGTAAAGAGAGAATTAATAACATTTAAGTTAAAATCGTAATTATAAAGAGCTCCACCATTAGTAGCTTGATTATTAGTAAAAGTAGAAGAAATTATAGTAAGAATATTCTGATTATATACAGCTCCACCGTTATTAGTAGCTTGATTATTATTAAAATTAGAATTACTTGTAGTAACAGTACCTAAATCAAAAATAGCTCCACCATTGTTTGCATTATTAGTAATGAAATCACAAAAGTCCAAAGAAGAGGTACCTATATTATAAAAAGCCCCACCATTATTAGCTTTATTATTAGTAAAAGTAGAACGCCTAACATTGAGAGTAGCTTCGCCATTATTATAAAGAGCTCCACCATGAGTAATTACATAATTGTTGTTAAAATTAGAGATTGATATAGTGAGAGTACTTTTATTATTATTATAAATAGCTCCACCAAAGATTGCTTGATTACTATTAAAAGTACAAGAACTTAAAGTAGCACTACCTTGATTAAAAATTGCACCGCCATTAGTAGCTTTATTATCAGTAAAAATAGAACCACTTGCAGTAAAAGTACTATCATGATAATTATAAATAGTTCCACCAGATTCTGCTTGATTGCCAGTAAAATTACAATTAATTATACTGAGAACCGCCCTATTATCAATAGCTCCCCCAATATCTGCAGCATTATTAGTAAACGTAGAATCACTTATAGTAAGAGTACCAAAACAATTATAAATAGCACCTCCACCATATTTTGCTTGATTATTATTAAAATGACAATTAATCACAGTGAGAGTACCTAAATTTTCAATAGCTCCACCATATTCATCACGTATAGAATTTCCATTTATTAAATTTAGATTTTTTAAGGTAACTCTATAACCACCATTAATAATGAATATATTATTTGTTCCTTCTCCATTAATTGTGACATTATTACCTATGCCTTCAATAGTGATGCTTTTATTTATATCTAATCCAGTATTGTTTACTCCAGAATAAACACCGCCTGCCATATAAATTGTTTCATTAGTAATAGCATTATCAATAGCTTTTTTCAACCCACCTTCAAAGCTAGTATTTATAGATTGGTTAGCTGCACTGACACCGCCCAGCATACTAATAGCTAAGATAGCTAATATTCCTATTAAAAACAAAGTTAATACCTTATTTTCACTTATTTTCCCAAAAATTTTAAAACCCTCCATGTGAGAATTTTTTTGAATAAAAAAAACCTCATCTTATATTCAAACAATGTAAATAACTATTTATATTTGAATGAATGCTCAATTAATAAAATATTAATAAACTTAAATAAAATAACTATTTATATTTGAATGAATGCTCAATTAATAAAATATTAATAAACTTAAATAAAATAACTATTTATATTTGAATGAATGCTCAATTAATAAAATATTAAATAAATCTATAAACATTATAATATTTAAATCTTTTGAAAAAGTTTAGTATTTGGTGAGCTAGCTAATAATTATATCTAAATATTTTTAATTTATATATCCTATATCCTATACATATCCTATTATATCCATTATATCATCATATTATATCAATTATATCCTCATATTATATTTTATATACTAATTATAAATCATATATAAAAGTTATATAAAAATTATTATATTTTAAATAATAAGTTATATGTAAAAATAAACTATAAAAACAAATATTATATAAAATAAAGTATGAAATAAATTATAAACAAAAATAAATCAAATAAATAAATATTTTATAAAAATAAAGTATAAAATATATAAATAAAAAATATAAAAAAAATAAAAATCCCCAAGAAACAAAGTATAAAAAAATATAAAAAATAAAATAAAAATAATAAAAATTCAAAGATATTATTTAACCTTAAAGCTATTTTTGAATTTTACAAGATTATTTTTATAGTTCAATTCTTTAACTTTTTTATCAGGATTTAAGCTAATATATTTGAAATATTTTGCATGGGTTTTGTATTTAAATGGATATGGAATAGTTAAATCCATAGAAGCACCTGCAGGTAATCTTTTACCATATGTACCAAACTTAACATCAGATTCTACAGCTCCTCTTACCTTTTTCTTAGCAATATACCACATTGCAATTTTAAATATTTTAGATGAAGCTAATCCTTGGTTACTAATAGTAACTACATAATTGTTTCCTTGTCTTACAACCTTAGTAATTGTAACATCAGGTAATAAACCATTATAATGGGCATTTTTAAAACTTACCCTGTTGTTATCATGATTGCTCTCAAAAGCAGTTTTATTGTGGTTTATGTGGGCAAATTTCCTAAAGTTTTTATGAGTACTAAATTTAAAGAATTTAACAGTGAATGTTTTTGATTGACCTGCACGTAAAGCAGAAACATTAATAATTTTAGATTTATGTCTAGATTTCTTATATACATACCAAAGTTTAAGTTCTGTTTTAGTAGATCTACCTTTACCCATATTTTTAATAGTGACTCTATAATTATTACCAGACCGTGTAATCTTAGCTATTACCAGATCAGGTAATCTATTAACATTAATACTAAATGATTTGACAATGTTAGGATCTGAAATAACATAACCTGGCAATATAGCTAAAGGACCCATTATACTAATATATGTAACATTAATTATATTTCTGCCTAAAATATAACTATTATAATTAAAAATAGAAGAACCATTAATTATTCTTGTTGTAACACTTTTACCATCAGCATAAGTCCATACTAAATAACCAAGTGTGACAGGAATACCATTTGAAGAAACTCGAGCTATAACTTGTGTAAATTCGCCTTGATAAACCTTGGATTTAGAAATATCAAAAGTCATAGTGGTTGTATTTGATTTTATAGTGAAATCAATAGTATTATTATAATATATATCTCCTATAATATCTCCAGTATTTCTATCAACACTATCACAGATTATAAAATCCCAATAATCAAACCAACCAGCAGTTATTTTCCCGTCAACAGTTACAGAGAAAACACCATTAGAATTAGTCCTTTCAACAACATGACGACCTACTAATGGTTTCATTGTATCACTCCTTCCTCGGAAAGTAAAACCAAATGGAGTGTTAACAACAGGGTTACCTTTAGAATCTTTTACAGTAACTGTGAAAGTAATATTTTTTCCTTGTTCGGCTTTAGTATGATTAACAGTAACAGTATAATTCTTACTATTAGCAATAGATTGAGTTGTCGCAATAGGTGTTGTAACTTTTTCAATTTCTGTAGAAGTTTTAGCAATTCCAATATCCTTTGTTTCAATATCATTACTATCTTTTGTAGTAATATCTGCAGAATAAGCAAAACTTACACTTATAAATAATATAAATATAAATGTAGTTAAGAATAACAATTTTTTCATAAAATATAAATCTCCATCATATAGCTCAATAATAAATAATAAATTTCATATTGTAAATGAATTTAATATGTTGTTAATATATGTGTTTCATTATATATAAGCTTTGCCATATATATCAGTTTTTGACAGTCCCCATCAGTTTTTGACAAAGTCAATAATATAAATAAAATAAAAGAAGGCAAATAAATTAAAGTAAATAAAAATAAACTAAAGTAAATAAAAATAAATAAAATATGATAAAAAGAAAATAAAAAGAAAAAACAAGAATTAACTTGTTTTAATGTCTCTTTTCAGATCCTTTTCCTCTTGTTTTACGACCTCTACCTTTTTTACCAGCACTAGTTAAACCTCTAAGAGCTCTACTTTTATGCTGTTTTTCACAAATCCAATTGATTTTAGGATCATTAATAATAGAAGGACTTTGTGGATCTACTAAAATAACTTCAAAGAACTTAAATTTACCATCAGACCAAACCCAATAAGAGTTTAAAACTTCCATATTTGGATATCTTTTAGCTACACGTTCTTCAGCTATTCTTTGAATAGATTTAGATGGAGTTATTTTCTTAACACCCATACGTTTTGGTCTACGACCTGCGGTAAAACGACTTTTTCTTCTTCCACCACGACGTACTCGGGTTCTTACAACAACATAACCTTTTTTAGCTTTATAACCAAGAGACCTAGCACGATCAATTCTTGTAGGTCTGTCAATTCTTTGAATTACTTTTTCACGTCTCC
>WRCI01000042.1 GCA_009784145.1 Methanobrevibacter sp. | reverse complement strand
TAATATAATATTTAGTATAATTTTTAATATAATTTTTATATTATAATTATATTCTAGTATTAATATAATATATCTAGTATAATATATTATATCTAGTATAAATTAATTTTTAATATAACTAAATATAATATAAAATTTTATTATAAATATATATTCAGTAATATAAAATTAATATATTTTACTTATTGTTTTTATATAATTTAAAGATAGTGATTTAATAATGAAAAAAATATTATAAAAAATAGTAAAATATAATTAAAAAAAATATAATTAAAAATCAAAACTATTTAAACTGAGGGGAAAAATGAGAAATGTTCTTTTAATAGCTTTTTATTTCAACCAGACAAATGAAGTAGCATCAAAGCGTTTAAGAGGTTTAGCTAAATATTTACCAGAATTTGGATGGAATCCGATTATAATTGTTCCTAAGCTAAATAACACACCACACAATATAGATAATTCTAATTTTAAAGTTATTGAAACTGAATATGAAGATATGTTAGATAAATGGTTAAAAAAATTAAATATCTCTTTAAATGTTAATGAAGAGAAAAACTCAAATATATCTAATCCACCTATAAGTAAAAACAATCAATTTTTATCAAGTTTAATTTCAACAGCTGGAGAAGTATTTGCTTATCCTGATGGAATGAAATATTGGCATGATCCTGCTATTGAAATTGCTAAAGAAACTATTGAAATAAATAATATTGAAGCTATCATTAGCTCTTCATGGCCAATTACATCACATGTAATAGCTAAAGACCTCAAAAAACTATATGATATTCCATGGGTGGCTGATTTAAGAGATCTTTGGAATTTGAATCCCTATATAAATCATACTTTTATTAGAAATTATTTTGAAAAAAAGCTTGAAATTGAAACTTTTAAATATGCTGATGTTTTAACTACAACTACTGATTTAGCAGCTATGACTTTAAAAAAATTGCACCCAAATAAAAAGATTTATTCAATTCTATCTGGTTTTGATCCTGAAGAGCTAAAATCCAATCATACAAAAAATAATTTAAAAAATAAATCAAATAGTTCTGACAAGCTAAATTTTGTATATACTGGATTATTATATGGTGGAAAGAGAGACCCAACATTTCTTTTTGAATCCATCAAACAATTAATTATTGAAAGAAAAATAAACCCAAATTTAATTTCTCTTGATTTTTATGGAGACAATGATGGATTAGAAAAAATAGCTAAAAATTATCATGTGAACACTATATTAAATTTACATGGCTCAATTCCTAACGAAGAAGTTTTAAAAAAGCAAAGAGAATCTCAAGTACTTTTATTATTATCTTGGAATAATAAAAAAGAAAATATGTTTTTACCTGGAAAAATTTATGAGTATTTAGCTGCCCAACGACCAATTCTTTCTATTGGTTATAAAGAAGGATCTTTGAAAAATTTAATCGAAGATACTGGAGTAGGTTTTCATGTTTCTACATTAAACCAAACCAAGGAAACTATACTAAAAATTTATAATAATTTTATTGAAAATGGATATGTGAAATACAAAGCTAATAATAATCTAAATGATTATACTCTTTTAAGTACAGCTGGGAAATTTGGAAAGCTATTAAACTTATTAACTAAAAAAAGAATATATGAATAATAAAAACTTTGTTTTTAATTTGTAAAAAGCTTTGTTTTTAATTTATAAAAAATAGAAAATTTTTATAAAAAATAAAAAACAAGTCATTGATAAATAAAAAAATTATACGTGATTGAATGAATGCATATTTAGAAATACTCCGCCCAGGGAATGCAATAATGGCAGTGATTGCAGTTATTTTAATTGCAATAATAGCTAAAAACTACAATTTACCCATTATATTATGTGCTTTAGCTGTTTTTATAGTTACTGGAGGAGGAAATGTTATAAATGATTATTTCGATTATAAAATTGATGCAATTAATAAACCTTCACGACCAATTCCTTCTGGAAGAATTTCTTTAAAAAATGCATATACTTATGCTTCTTTACTATTTATAACAGCTATTATTTTAGGAATTACTATTAGTTATTTAATAGATAACTTTATACCTGCATTAATAATTGCATTATCCTCATTATTAATGTATTATTATGCACATACTCTTAAAAAAATAGCTTTAATAGGGAATATAGCTGTTTCATTATTAACTGGATTGTGTTTTATTTTTGCAGGAATTATAATAGCATATGACGGCGACATTGTTTCTCTTAAAATTGTTGCGATTTCAGCTTATATTGGATTTTTCGCATTTTTAATGACAATGGCAAGAGAGATTACAAAAGATATGGAAGATATTGAAGGAGATAAAGTCGAAAAAGCAAGAACTTTTCCAATAAAATATGGTTTGAAAATATCTTCATATTTAGCTACATCTTTAATGATTTTAGCTATTGTTTTAAGTCCTTTATTATATATTTATAATATATTTAATATTTACTACATATTAATCCTTCTAATTGGAATAATCATGTTTTTATATGGAGTTTATAAAATATTAAAAGATCAAAACCCTGAAACCTGTGCTAAAGTGTCTAAATTCATCAAAATCGGAATGATGATTGTGTTTATTGCTTTTACAATTGGATCAATTAGTTTTTAAACATTAAATAGTCAAAACAATATAAAAAAATAAATAAGTATTATATAACTAAATAAACACTGCATAAATAAATAAACATTATATAACTAAATAAACATTATATAACTAAATAAGTATTATATAACTAAATAAGTATTATATAACTAAATTAACATTGTATAAATAAATAAACATTATATAAATACAAGAAATAGCTGATAATATGAATATTTTACATGTTGTTCCAACATTTTATCCTTGTTTAGCTGCAGGAGGAGTAGTTAATGCAGTTTATGAACTATCTAAAAAGCAAGCACAACATGGACACAATGTAGTTGTTTTTACCACAGATAGTTGTGATAAAAGAATAAGACTCAAAAAAAGATATGATGTTGATATTGATGGTGTTAAAACATATTATTTTAGAAACTTATCAAATTCACTGAAATCCTCATTTTTAATAGATACTCCCTATTCTTTTCCTTTTAAGTTGAGAAAAAAAATTAAAAAATATGACATTATCCATATACATGAGCATCGACATTCTTTAGCTATTGCAACAAGCTATTATGCACACAAATTCAATATTCCCTATGTACTTCAAGCTCATGGTTCAGTTCTTCCCTTTTTTCAAAAAGAAAAATTAAAAGAAATTTTTGATAAATTATGGGGATTTAAAATCTTACATAATGCAAAAAAAGTTTTAGCTCTTACAGAAGTCGAAAAACAACAATATTTAAAAATGAGAGTTAAAGAAGAAAATATAGAAATAGTTCCTTTAGGGATTAATTTAGAAGAATATGATAAAAATAATTTACCAAAAAAAGGGATTTTTAGAAAAAAATATAATATAAAAGATGATGAAAAATTACTCTTATTTCTTGGGCGACTCAATAAAATAAAAGGATTAGGCCTTTTAATTAAATCATTTTCAATTTTAAATGATGATTTTAAAACTTCTGAAAATATAAAAGATTCTGAAAATATAAAAGCTTCTAAAAATATAAAATTAGCTATTGTTGGACCAGACAATGGATTTTTAAAAGAATTAAAAACCTTAATAGAAAAATATGATTTAAAAAAAAATGTTATTATAACTGGTCCATTATATGAAAACAATAAGAAAGAAGCTTTGCTTGATTGTGATATTTTTATTATGCCTTCCAAATATGAATCTTTTACAACTAGTGGATTAGAAGCAATGGCTTGTGGGAAACCTTTAGTTTTGACAGAAAATAATCATATAAGCGATTGGGTTGATAGTGTCACAGGATTTACATCTGAATATGATGAAATAAAACTTGCAACTTCGATTAAAAGCTTAATTACTGATGAAAAGCTAATGAATGAATTTGGTAAAAATGGAAAAAACCTAATTAAAGAAAGATATAACTGGGATTCCATTGAAAGTCAAATTAAAACTATTTATGAAAATATATTAAAAAAATGAAATATTTAAATAAGTGATATTAATTTTAATTTATTTTTAATTAATATATTCCTCTATTATTCTTATATGAGCTATATTCTCATATTATTATTATATCAAAAATTATAAAATTATATAGAAAAATATAAAAAAATAAAATTAAAATAAAAATAAATATAAAATTAAAATAAATATAATCACTAATAAGAAAATTAAATCATAATATTTAAATCTAATAAATGGCATAAATTAGAACATTATAAAATCAATTATATTGTAATATAAGAAAGTAATTATTATTATAATATTTATACCATAATATCTTTAAATTAAGATATATTGGAGTTAATATAATAAATCCTTATAATTATATAAATTAAGTTTCTAAAACAAGATTTAATCTAGACTGTGATTATTATTGAAAAAAGACTGTGAAATAATATTAAAAAATAATATTATCAAATTATAATGATACTATGAAAGTTGTAGCATGTAAAAATTGTGGAGCTAAATATCAGATAGATGATAATGAAACTATCGAAGGATATGAGTGTTCTGTATGTGCTGGAAGTCTAGAAGAAGTTGAAAATTATCCTTTAGTTTCTTCTAATCTTAACAAAAAAAGTAGAGTTGAAGATTTAAACAGTCAAAAAACTGATTCTGGAATTGTATATTGTAAAAATTGTGGATTAAAATACCGACTTGATAGCAATGAAAATATTGATGATTATGAATGTGCAAGTTGTTATGGAGAATTACGTTATGCTGATGAAAAGATTAATAGAATAATTGAAGAAAGAAAACTAATCCAAAAAAACTTATCAGATAATTCTCATCCTAATGATTCTAGTTCTAATATTAATCATGATAATTATAATAAAGATATTCAGAATAAAACTGAAAATAAACCAATTACATTAGAAAAAAGAGAAAACACAGTAAATACTAGTGAAGATAAAAAAACACCTGAAGAAAAGAAAACAAAAAATAATGAAAACAAACAAAAAGATAACAAAAACCAGAAAACGAAGCAAAAAATTAGTAGAAAACAAAAAATGCAACAAAAAGCTAACAAGAAAGTAAACAAAGAAAATACTGCTGAAAATATTAGTTCTGAAGAAAGTCAATCACCAAATCATGAGAAAAATTCTGAAGAGGAATCAAACAAAAATCAGCAAAATAATGATAAAGATTATAACCTAAATGATGTAGAGCTTGAAAATAATGAAAAAGCTGAAATTCCTAAAGAAAAAGATTTAAATGAAGAAACTTTGGAAGAAAAAAGTTTAGAAGAAAGAAATCTTAAAGAAAAAGATTTAGAAGAAAAAACTTTGGAAGAAGAAGATTTAAAAGAAAAAAATCTAAAAGAAAAAGATTCAAAAGAAAAAAATGAAACAAAAAGCCATAAAAAAGATTTAATGCCTGATCCAAATATAACAAACAAATCTTATCATGATGTTTATATTATTGCAGGACTTATTGTGGCTCTTATAGGTTTTGCAGATGTTTTATTCTCTGAAAGAATATATAGCTTGGGTATTATAGGTATAGGTTTCATTTTATTTGGTATTGGTGTATTCAAAATTAAAAATCATAAAGCTACTGAAAAAAGAGGGAAAATAATCAGAGAACGATTATTAACATTACCTGAAAAGTTCTATGTATTATATTATGTTAAAGTTCCAGATTCTAGTAGTGGTATAAATCACGTAGTTGTTGGACCTTCTGGAATTTTTTCAATTATAGGTCAAAACTATAGTGAAAAAGAAGATAAAGAAAGACTTAGAACAGATATTGAAAATGAAAGAATGATAGCTAATTCTAAATTAGATGATTTAATATTGGCTGGAACTGATTCTGATGATGATGCTAACCACGTCAAAGGAAATAAAAAATTTCAATTTAAATATACTAGAAAAAAGATTGAATTTGACCATAACAATAAAATCAAACAAAAAGCAATTCATTTAAGTGAAGATTTAGTTACTTTCTTAGGTGAAAATGGATTTGATAATTGTTATACTGAACCATTAGTTGGTTTTGTAAATAATGAAGTAGCTGTTATAAATATGCCTTTAACTGATGAAGATTTATTTTTAGATGAATTATTATATAAAATAGTCCACGGACCAAAAAGATTAGATGATATAACTACTCATAGAGTAGCTGTTTTATTATCCCAATATTCAACAGAATGCTCATCATGATTTTAGCTTTATATTATTTAATTTCAATATATAATAAATATATTGAATTTTAAAATTTATATACTGAATTTTAAAATTTATATATTGAATTTTAAAATTTAATTATACTAATTTCAAGATAAAGGTTACTTTATGAACATAATAAACTATTTTTACAAACATTATCAAAATTTTAAAAGAAATAGCTATAAAAAAAAAGTTAAAAAAGTAGTTAAATCTGTTGGAAGAGATTTGAAAGTTAATAATCCTAGCTATGTTACTCCATATACTGAACTTGGAAATAATGTTAATTTTAATGGTATGAAAATTCAAGGTCATGGCAAAATAAGTATTGGAGATAATTTTCATTCTGGAATAGATTGTATGATTATTTCAGACATTCATAACTATGATAAAGGATTAGCAATTCCTTATGATGATACAATAATCTCAAAAGATATAGTCATAAAAGATAATGTTTGGTTAGGAAATAAAGTCATGATACTCCCTGGTGTTTCAATTGGAGAAGGAGCTATTATTCAAGCAGGAAGTGTTGTTGTGAATGATATTCCAAAATACGCAATAGCTGGTGGACATCCTGCTAAAATATTTAAATATCGTGACAAAAAACATTATAAACAATTAAAGAAAGAACAAAAATTTCATTAATAATAAGTATAACATTAAAATAACTCATAAAATTAGAGAAACACTCATAATTAAAATAATTTATACGATTAGAATAACTCATAAAATATTAAAATGATGATTAATAAAAAATATATAATAAGTATTATTAATTATTTATAAAAAAAGGAATTATTTAAATAATCCAATAATCACAGAACAATCTTTTCTTTTAATTCGTTATTCTCATTTATTGGTATTAAGACTATTTATCTTTTTTTAATCCTTCTTTAATGTATCTTTCCAGTAATTTACCTGTAGTAGTATCTAGTTGTATTGCCTTTATTTTTAAATCTTTTATTATTTCACTATCAAGTACAAAAGTTGATTTTTTCTTTGTCATGGCTCTCTCCCCTCATTAATCTTTGATTGATTATATAGTATATATTATATGAACATTCTTATATAAGTATTTATTCTTTTATGAAAATTGTAAATTTTTGTGAAATAATAAAGTTGTCCTGATATGATAATATAGTCTTAATAAGATTAATTATTATAAGATTAGTTTTCATAAATAGTTGAATCTTCAATATTAGCCTCTAAAAAAGCCCTTTTTCTTCGAACACAAGATTCACAAATTCCACAATGAATATTATCCTTTTCATTATTTTTATAACAAGAATAGCTAATATTCATTGGAGCATCCACTTTTTTACCAAGTTCAATGATTTCTTTTTTAGTTAAATCAATAGCTGGAGCTTTGATTTCAATATTTGATTTTGTCTTAGTTCCAATAGCTATTAATTCATTAAAACTATTTAAAAATTCTTTTGAATTATCTGGGAATGTGGTTGCTTCTTCTTTATCCCATCCCACAATAATAATTTCAGCACCTTCACCTTCGGCAAAAGAAACTGCAATAGCTGTAAAAACAATATTTCGTCCAGGAACCCATACTTTATTAGCAATATTTTCCCCAATATATTCATCATCAAGTTCTTCTAAGTTTATCTCAGGAATATCTTCATTATTAGTCAATGCAGAACTTCCAAGATTAGCTAACCATTTTAAATCAATTACAGTATGTTCCATCCCTAATTTTTCACATATTGCTTTGGAAGATTTGATTTCTTGGATTACACTTTTTTGCCCATAATCAAAAGTTATACAATGAATTTCATAATTTTTTGCATATACTGCTGTAGCTACTGTTGAGTCTAGCCCTCCTGAAAAAACTGAAATAGCTTTTCTCTTATTCTCATTTTTACTTCTTTTATTGATACTATTAGAATTCATAAAAATCTCTTGAACTTTATAATTTATATCTTATATTTTTATTAATTTTTCAAATATATTAAAATATTTTAAATTATTATATAATTATTTTAAATAAAATAAATTTTTTAAATAAAACTATAATATTTTATATAAATAAATATTTTAACAAATAAATCTTATAATATAATACTATAATAACTATTTTTTCTTTTTAATTAAATATATTTATATTATCAAAATTAAAAAATATCTAAAATAAGAAAATCTAAAATAATCTAAAATAAAAGATTAAAAAATATCTAAAATAAGAAAATCTAAAAAGGTCTAAAATAAGAGATTAAAAATATCTAAAATAAAAAAAACCTAAATAATAATCTAAAATAAAAGATTCAAGCCAAATAATATCAAAATAGAAAATTGGGAAAATATGAATGTTACTAAAAAACATATTGCAGTGATAGCTATTATTTTTATTATTGCAGTTATATTAAGTATTTTTACAAGTGTGATGCTAAAAAATAACATTGAAACTGGAATATGGGTAAAAGGAAACCATATGAATAATGTTGATTTAGATACTTTATCTAAAAATGGTGTTGAAAATATTTTCCTACATTCAAGTGCAGTAAATATATATGGAGAGAAAGATGTTAGCCAATGGATAGAAAAAGCAAATAGTAAAAATATCAGAGTTCATATTTGGGTTCAATGTTTTTATAATGGTACATGGATTAATCCAATAAATACCACGACAAAGGACTATAATTACCCTCATTTCAATACAAAAATTGATGAAATTGAAAAATTAGCTAATATTCCTGGAGTTGGAGGTATTCAATTAGATTATATTAGATATCCTGGAAATGCTTATGAGTATGATTATTCTAACAATGTAAATTCTGTAGGTGCAGTTAATAAATTTGTTTCTATGGCTAGTGATAAAATCAAAGAAGTAAATAGAAATAAAAATATAGATTTGACAATATCTATAGCAGTTATGCCTGAAAGAGTGAATAAAAAATACTATGGGCAGGATGTTTGGACATTATCACAATATGTTGATGTAGTGATTCCAATGGCTTATGCAGGTAATTATAAAATATTAGATAGTGATGGAAGAGCTGAATGGATTAAAAATACTGCAACATACTTTAAAGGAGCTGCAATGTGGTCTAATGTCTGTATAGGAATACAAACTTATGAAAGTGATTCTAATGAAACACCATTACCTGCAAGTCAATTACAAAAAGAAAGTCAAGCTGCTTTTGATGGTGGGGCTGATGGAGTTGCACTATTTACTTGGGAACTTATGAAGAATTGGTTTGATTTAAGTGAACTTAATAGATAATTACTAACTAAATAAATCATAATATTTTAAAATCTAATAAAATCAATCACATATCATTAACCAAACAAACATCAATAATCAATCAATTATCATCAACCAAACAAACATCAATAATCAATCAATTATCATCAACCAAACAAACCATTAACCAATCACATATCATTAACCAAATAAACCTCAATAATCAATCAATTATCATCAACCAAACAAACCATTAACCAATCACATATCATTAACCAAACAAACATCAATAATCAATCAATTATCATCAACCAAACAAGCCATTAATCGATTATTTATCATTAATCAATTTTTTTTCTCATTAACTTCTCTTTTAGACAAATATCTTTTAATTTCAAAGTTAGCTATTTCCATGATTTCATTTAAAGGTATGCTTCTTTTATTTGCAATTCTCTTTAAATCTTCATATTCTCCTCTTGAAGATATAATTTCATTTCCAATTGAACCTACCTTAAAGGTTATTTTCTCTTTTTTTCCAGCTATATCTACATCAAGAGAAATAAATTCTCTATTAGCTACTCCTCTATGAATATTTTCAGACACTCTAATCCCAAGAGTTCCAGTTTCTTTAAAAATTATTGATAATAATTTTTCAGTTTTATCTTTTCTTGAAATAACTTTAAGAATTTGACCAGATCTATTTTTTTTCATTATTATTGGAATAATAGCTACATCACTAGCTCCTTCATTTATTAGTTTTTCAAAAAGATAGCCAATCATCTCCCCAGAAAGATGATCAATATTAGTTTCAATAACATCAATAGCTTGAGATTTAACCCTATATTCTCCAGTGACAATTCTCAAAACATTAGGAAAATCAAGATCTTTTTTACCTGCACCATGACCAACTCCAGTTGGTTTCATAATAGGTTGAAAATCCTTAAATTCGTCACACAATTCAAGGTATAATGCAACTCCTGTTGGAGTAGCTAACTCAATATTTACAGGACCTCCAAAACAGTTTGCTCCACTATTATTTAAAATAGTAATAGTTGCAGGAGCTGGAATTGGAATCCTGCCATGAGTAGTATTACTTGTTCCACCACCTAAAGCTATTGGAAGACCTATAACTTTTTCATTAGCTTTATTAAAGTTTAATTTGCAATATCCATAAACAGAACCAAAAACATCCGCTACAGCATCAGCAGCTCCAACTTCATGGAAGTGGATTTCATCTAAAGATTTTCCATGAACTTTAGATTCGCCATTAGCTATTCTACTAAAAACATTTCTTGAAATATTAAATATTTCTTTAATCTCATTATTTACTAAATCTATAAACAAAAAAGAATTTGATTTATTAACAAGGAGAGTATTTTCTATTTTATCAATAATCTCTATAAGTTCATTATAAGAAATAGAGTGATTATTAACATTATTTTCAGAACTATTAGCATTACTATCATGACTATCAACATTACTATCATGATTATTAGCATTACTATCATGATTATTAGCATTACTTTCATTTTTAAGTTCTACTTCTAGATAAGTAGCTTGGATTCCTGATTTA
>WRCI01000041.1 GCA_009784145.1 Methanobrevibacter sp. | reverse complement strand
TAAAATATTATTATAAAATATTATTATAAAATTATAATTGATATATTTTATTAAAGTAATTTTATTAAGTATATTTATTAAGTATAATTATAATAATATCTAAATTCATATATTATTTTATAGTTTATTAAAATATACTAAATTTAATAAATTATTATTTTATAGAATTTTTAATTAATTTATTATTTTATAGAAGTCTTAATTAATTATAATTTTATAGAGATTATTAGCAATTATTTGTATTGAACTTTTATTATTTGTGGAATTAATATGGAAATAACTCATAAACATATCAATAAAGCTTTGAAATACGATGGAAGTCAGATTGAAAAATCTTGGGCTTTTAAATCATTTGGAATTAAAGGTTCTAGTATTATAACTTGGATAGGTCCAATGGATATTTATCCTGAACATCTTAAAGATTTTGAAGATATTAATTTAGAAATCAAATCTGACAATATGATTCATTTTATAGTTGAACATTTTGATATACAACCAGCTAACTTAAGAATAGCTTATATGCGACAAAGATTATTAGTAATGATTTTAAAAGAAGAATTAGCTAAAAAAGGAATCAACTCTATCCGTAAAGGTGATGATATTTATATAATTTCAAATTCTAAGGAAGATTTGAATGAGGATATTGATTTGATTGAGAGTACTGATTTGAGTGATGGCACTGATTTGAATGTGAATATTGATTTGACTGAGGGTATTGGGTTTATTGATGGTGCTGATTTGAATAAACTTACAGTTTCGATAGCTACTGTTTCTATTAGTTCCATGAAAATACATCTAGGTATTAATCTTAGTAGTGATGGAACACCAGATGATATAGATACAATTGGACTTTTTGAATTAGCTAATAAAATATTTAATAATGATAATTTGATGAATTTAATAAACAATATTGTTACAAATTACATAAATGAATTAATAGATATTGAATTAGATATTAGTAAAACTAATTTATTGTAAATATTAATAATTTATTGTAAATATTAATAAATAATAATATTTTAAACATAAGGAGTAAAAATATGAAAATAATGATTAATGGAATAAATGCAGGATTAAGATTTTCATCTGCTCATATTATACCTGCACACTCTTCATGTGGTTTTATTCATGGACATTCTTACTTTGTTGATGTAGAAATTATAGGAGAAAGAACTGGCAATTATGAATTTGTAACTGATTTTAAAGATGTAAAAACGATTGTTAGATCTATTTGTAAAAAGTTAGATCATAGATTATTAATCCCAATTAATAATCAAAATATGAAATTTAAAGGAGTAGATAGTTCTGGAAAATCTCTTGATAATAATGAAAATATAGATTCTAATGAGTTATCTGTTCTTGACTTTTGTAATAAAGACTATGTTGAATTTTCTATTAAAAATAAAGAATATAAAATTCCTATGGAAGATTGTGTTCTTCTTCCATTAAAACATTCTTCTGCTGAAGAAATGTCTCAATATTTTGCAAATATTCTTTTTGAAGAATTAATGAAAAAAGAACATGAAATTGATTCTGTTTCTGTATGTGTAAATGAAGGAATAGGTCAAGGAGCTTGTTTTAAAAAAATTAGCTAATTATTTTTAAAGGTTTTGACTAAATGAAAGCACCAATTGTAGAGATTTTTTCAAGTTTTCAAGGTGAAGGAGCATGGATTGGTAGAAGACAAATATTCATTCGTTTTTCTGGATGTAATTTGTCTTGTAATTACTGTGATACTCAAGAAAGCCAATCTAAGGACTTTGGAACTTTAATGACTGTAGATGAAATTTTGGAGGATATAAAAAATTTAATAAGTCCTGATTTACATTCTATTTCTTTTACAGGTGGAGAACCTCTTTTATATGTAGAGTTCATTAACAAATTAATTGAAAAAATAAAATTCTCTGAATTTGGAAAAATTAATATTAAGTTTATGTTAGAAACAAATGGTACTTTGCCTGAATCATTAGCTAAACTTGTTGGAATTGATTGTGTGTCTTTAGATATTAAACTCCCAGAACATTTTGATGATGAGAAAACACATGAAGATATTTTTGAAAATGAAATCAAATCACTAAAATTTTTAATAAATCATAATAAAGAACTATATTGTAAAATGGTTGTCCTGCCTTCTTCAAAAACAAGTACTATTAAAAACATGATAAATAAAATCATGGAAAACGTTGAATCTAAATTAGATATTATGTGTGTAATTCAACCTTCAAGTCCATTAAGCCAGTGGACAAATCAAAATAAAAAATTATTTGTTTTTTCTGAAATTATTGGGGAATGTATGGAAGTTTTGCTTATTCCACAAACTCATAAATTGTTAAATATTAAATGATTATTTATTGTGGATTTATGATTTGTTGATTATTTGTTGTAGTTTTCATGATTTGTTGTAGTTTTCATGATTTGTTACTTATTGTAAATTAATTTTTGATTATTTTTATTAAAATTAATTATTGTAAAAGTTATTATATTATAATAATTTTATTTATAAAATTATAAATTAATTAGATGATATGTATTATAAAATAGTAAAAGATATTTTATAGGAATTATATAATTATAATTAATAATTATTCTAAACCTATAACTATAATAATGAAAAGAATAATATTTAATAACTTACTCAATATTATTAATTAAATCAATAGATTTACTGAATAAAATGTAATAGAATATAAAAAATATAAACAATGTAATGAAATAAGAATATAACTGATTATAATAGAATATTAATATATATTTATAGATTTTAATCTATATTGGTAGATATTATGTGTATTTATAGATTTTAATAAATATTAATAAATATAATGTATAGGAATATGAAAAATATTTGAATATAAAATAATATAATCAATTAATTTTAAATACATGGTTTATATTTTGAGGTGTATATATGAAAGACAAAAGTGCCATAAACTTAAGAAAATCTATGGACCGTGGATCTATAGAACATGAAAGCAGAGTTTCAGAACGTGAAGGCGATATAATGACATTAGCTAAAAAAGATGTCATTACTGTCCAGCCAACTATTAGTATTAAAGAAGTTGCCGAAGTTATGGTAAATCACAAATTCAGAAGACTTCCAATAACTGACCCTGGTTCTGAAAAGCTTTTAGGGATAGTAACAGCTATGGATATACTAAATTTTTTAGGTGGTGGAGATAAATTCAAAATCATGGAAGAAAAGTATGATGATAACTTTTTAGCAGCTATTAATGAATCTGTAAGAGAAATTATGACTAGGGATGTTAAATTCTTGAAAAATAAAGATTCAATTAATGATTGCATTAGTCTGATGTTAGAATATAATGTTGGAGCCCTTCCTATTGTAGATGATAATGATAAAATAGTTGGAATTATTACTGAAAGAGACTTTGCATTAGCTATGGCAGGTGTCTTAACAGATGAATTAGTTAAAGATTATATGACAACTCAGGTTATTACAACCACTCCTGGAACACCTATTGAAGGAGCTTCAAAAATAATGGTTAGAAATCATTTAAGAAGAATCCCAATTGTGGGCAAAACAAAAGAAGACAGTGCAGTTCATGGAGAAAAAGAAATATTAGAAGGAATTGTAACTTCTAATGATGTTTTAAAGTTTTTAGGAGATAATAAATTATTCAGTAAAATGAAATCTACTAGTGCTTTAGAAGTATTAGATACTAAAATAACTGAAATAATGGAAGATGATGTTGTAACTGTAGATCCATTAACTCGTGTTGGAGATTTATGTGAAATATTAGAGGAAAAAAATATTGGTGGAGTTCCAGTTGTTAAAAATGGGGAGCTATTAGGTATTGTAACAGAAAAAGATATCTTAAAAGCTATTCACAAATCCTAATTTAAGAACATTTTAAAAACTATTGAACTTAATTTAAGGAATGTTCTAAAGCTAGTTTATAATAATTATACTAGATATAATAGTTATACTAGATATAATAGTTATACTAGATATAATAGTTATAATTTAGAGGAATATATCTAATATTAGTAAATAATTTTAATTTACAATAATTTTTTTATTATTTTATTTTTTGTTAAATATATTAATTTGATTTAAGTGGTGATAATATGCAAATAAAAAATTTAATGTCAGAAGAGCTTATGACTATAGACAAAGATCAAAACATTTGTGATGCTCTTAGACTAATGAAAAAACATAAAATATCAAGAATACCGGTTATTAACACCAATGAAAATCATGAAAAGGAATTAGTAGGAATAACTTCAGAAAAAGACATAGCTATTAAGTTAGGTTCTTCTAAATATGGGAATTTAGCACCATCTCACTTTCACATTTCTACAGTAATGGAAAAAAATGTAATAACTGCTGATGAAACCATGTCTGTAGCTAATGCAGCTAAATTAATTCTTGAAAAAAATATTGGTGCTTTACCAGTTATAGTTGATGATGAATTAGTAGGAATAATTACTAAATTCGATTTCATAGATATATGCAAAGGAAAAGCATATGAGAGAATATTAGCTGAAGATATAATGAGTGGGGAAATAATTTCTGTTTCTGCTGATGATAGACTGATTCATGCAAGGAGAGTCATGTTAGATTCTAAAATTGGAAGACTTTTAATAAATGAAAATGACTCACTTGGAGGTATTTTAACTTCTAAAGATATAGCTAGAGCTTTAACTTCATTTAGAAAGCATGTTCCAGATAAATATAAACAAGCACAAATTAAAAATTTACTTGTAGAAGAGGTCATGTCTAGAAATGTAGTAACAATGTCTTTAGAATCCACTATAAGCGATATTGCCAAAGCTATGCTAGAAACTGGTTATAATGGTTATCCTATTGTAAATGAAAAGGATCAAGTTGTTGGAATTGTAACTCAATCTGATTTACTTGATTTGATTGTTGAATTAGAAGAGGGATAGTTAACTATATTTCAATTCTTTTTTATTTTTTTCTTTAATATTATTTTTTTTAATGTTATTTTATTAGGATAATGTTTGAATTGTTTTAAGAGGATTATTTTAACTACTAATGTTTTAATTGTTTCGAAGGAATTGTTTTAATTGTCATTGTTTTAATTATTGTGTTTTATTTATTTTGAGGAAATTGTTTTAATTATTGTGTTTTATTTATTTTGAAGGGATTGTTTTAATTATTATGTTTTATTTGTTTTGAGGAGGTTTTTTTATAAGTAATTCTAAAAATAGTAACAATAATCATGACAAAATCGCATTTTTAGGTCCTAATGGAACTTTTACTCATGAAGCAGCTTCTAGTTTAGATGGCGAATTAGTATCTTATTGTTCTATTCCATCTGTCATGAAGTCTGTTGTTGATGGAACTTGTTTTAAAGGCATCGTTCCTATTGAAAATTCTGTTGAAGGTCCTGTTGGAATAACTTTGGATTTTTTAGCTAATCAAATTGATTTAAATATTGAAAAAGAGATTATAATTCCAATTAACCATAATCTTCTTATTGATAAGGAGAGTAATAAAGAGAATATTAGTGTTAAGGATGTTAAAGAAGTTTATTCTCATTCACAAGCTTTAGCACAATGTCAAAATTATTTAGAAATTCATAATATAAAAACTCATTTCACGCTCAGTACTGCTGCAGCAGCTAAATCTATTAAAGGAGTTAAGAAAATTGGTGCTATTGGTACTTTAAAAGCTGCTGAAATTTATGGTTTAGATGTATTAGATAGAAACATTCAGGATATTAAAAATAATGAAACAAGATTTGTAATACTTTCCAAAAATAAATCAAAAATAACTAATAATGATAAAACATCTATTCTTTTTTCACTTTTTGAGGATAATCCTGGAGGACTTCATGATATTTTAGGCATTTTTGCAGAAAATAATGTGAATTTAACAAAAATCGAATCTCGTCCATCAAAAGAAGGATTAGGTAAATATATCTTTTTTGTTGATTTTGAAGGTCATCAAGATAATGATATAATTAAAGATATTTTAAATATTATCGAGACTAAAACTTCTTTTATGAAGGTATTAGGTTCTTATCCTATAGCTAAATAATTTCTTAAAAATTCATCTTGATTTTGCATTGGTTTAAAATTATAAGTAGGGCATGAGTAGATTATGTAAATTATATAGATTTTATAGAACATATATAGATTATAATTAATTTATGAGTAGATTATATGGATTATATAGGGTGTATATAGATTATAAATTATTATAATTAAATTATATTTTTATTAAATTATATTCTAAATTATACGAAAATTATAAATAAAATTAGAATCATATATAATAATGTATTTATGTCTTATGAAAACTATAAATTTTGTATTTTTATAAATTATCTAATATATTTCACTAATATTTTTTATAAAATATGATTTAATAATTTTCATATTATAATGTAATCTTAAATAAATCTTAAATAATAACTTTCATATTTATAATATAATTTTAAATAATAATTTTTATATAAATATAATTTTAATAATAAATTAAATAAATTTTAAATGAATATAATTTAGAATAATTTGATATAATTTTTTAATCTTTTAATTGAATTTGAATATAAGATTTTTTAAATAAACTACTTATTTATATTTTATTTTTAAAAAATTCAATAAAATTCAATATATAATTTATAAAATAAATCTTTTACATTTCAATCAAGTATAATGAAAATAATCATAAAAATCCCTAGGAGAGAGATAATATTAATCAAGATAAACAAAAGCTTTTAAGGATAATGCAAGAGCTTGAAAAAGATTATAAAATGGGGAAAATTTCTGAAGATAAATATAAATATTTATCTAACGAATATAAATCTCGTTTAGCTAATCTTAATGCAAGCACTCGTATAAGAAATATGCAAGGTAAAGGAAAAAGACCTCCTTCACCAGCTATCCAAAGAAGTATGGCAGAAGCCAGTAGGCGAGAAGATAGGGCTCTTGTCAATAAATATATTGTTAAAACTGAAAAAGAAAGAAAAGAAGAAATGAAAGCTGCTAAAGCTGCTTCACACAAAGGAATATTTGCTATAATAGCAGTTGTATTTTTAATATCTGCATTTCTTGTTGGAATAAGCTTTGGACTTTTTGCAGGTCCACAAACAAATATTCAAAATTCTGGACCAATATTTGTTGCTGATAGTACTTTTCCAGAGATAGTAGCTAATTCTACAGATTCAGGTTTTGGTGACGTTATCTCAATATCTAATTCTAATTCTGAAGTGAAGGACGAATCTAGTAATAGAATTAGTTCTAATGATGTAACAACTAACGATAATTCCGATGATAGCTCTAGTTCCAATGGTGGGTCTGGTTCTGGTAGTGGTTCAGGCTCTGGTTCTAGCAGTACTAGTGGTTCTAGTTCTAGTTCTGGCAGTGGCAGTGGATCGGGTAGTAGTTCTAGTTCTGGCAGTGGATCTGGTAGTGGTTCTAGCAGTACTAGTGGTTCTGGTTCAGGTAGTGGTTCTGGTTCAGGTAGTGGTTCTGGATCTAGTAGTAGTTCTACTAAGAGTACTAGCTCTGGTAGTGGTTCTAGTTCTAGTAACAGATAATCTATCTTTTTTAATTCATATTTGATTAATTAAGTGGTGAATTAATGAAAAAATATATTTTAGGAATAATTGTAATAATAGCAGTTATATTTGTTTCTGGATGTATAACTGATTCTGATGAGAATACTGATGATTTTAATGGAACTAAAACATTATCTCAAAATGGAATATCTATTACATATCCTGGAAATTGGGTTGTTGCTGAAGCTCACTCAGAAAATTCAATAATTGCTGTTGCAGATCCAAATTCTAAAGATACAAATGATTTAGGAAGTATTAATGTTAATATTGAAAGAAAAAATCTATCAACACCTTTAAATAGTTTTTTCACTCAAACTTATAAAAAATTATTCTCTAATTCAGATTATCAATTAATAAGCCAAGGAAATACTAGTATTGGTGAATTTACTGCTTTAGAATGTTTATATTTAACTAATGATAATGGAAATATAAAAAAACATAGAGCTATTTGGATAGAAAACAATAAAGAAGTTTATGTTATTTTATGCACAGCTCCTCAAAATGAATTTTCAAATCAAGAAAAAATCTTTGATTTCATAGTGTCAAGTTTTAGGACAGTTTAAATGTTTTAGAGTAATTTAAATGTTTTAATACACTATTTTTCTTTTATTTATTTTGAAAGATTTGAAGGTGTGTTTGTGTTGGGTGTTGTGTTTATTTTAAAAGTTAAAATTATTTTCATATTTATTTTGGAAGGTTTTAAAAAATGAATATTATATTATGTGTTACTGGAAGTATAGCTGCAATTGAATCAATTAAATTAGCTAGAGAACTTAGAAGACAGGACTTTAATGTTAAAAGTTTTATGAGTAGTTCTGCAACTAAAATTATCCATCCTAATTCTATGGAGTTTGCTACTGGTCAAGAAGTTGTTTTGGATCTTACAGGAAATATTGAGCATGTTAAATATGCTGATGTAGATTTGATTTTAATAGCTCCAGCCACAGCTAATATTATTAGTAAATTTGCTTATAAAATGGCTGATGATTCTATTACTTCTCTTCTTATAACTGCTTATGGAATGGGCACGCCTATTGTTTTTGTTCCTTCTATGCATGATTCTATGTATAAAGCTATTTTTGAAAATATAAAAAAAATCAAATTAGAAACATCTGAAGATGAAATTAGTTTCTTAAAACCTCGCATTGATGAAGGTAAAGCTAAATTCCCATATATTGAAGATATTGTATTAGAATCTAAACGGATTATTAGCTTAAATCAGTATAAGAATAATGATAACAATTTGTATAAAGATAATGATAATAATCAACTTGAAAAAAATCTAAATTTAGCTCATAAAAAAGTATTAATTACTTTAGGTGGAACCTATGAAGCTATTGATCCTATTAGGGGAATAACAAATAAATCTTCTGGAAAAATGGGATTAGAATTAGCTAAAGAACTTTATAGTAGAGGAATGGATGTAAAAATCATAGCTGCTCATATAGATGTAAACATGCCTAAATGTTTGGATGTTATATATGTTGAATCAAGTGAAGAAATGAATAATAAAACAAAAGAACTTATTAAAGATTATGATGTATTTATAGCTACTGCTGCAGTTTCTGATTTTGCACCAATTCATAAAAAAGATTCTAAAATTTCTTCTTCACTAGACTTATCTTTAGAATTTAAAGCTACTGAAAAAATAATAAGACAAATTAAAGATATACATCCTGATGTGTTTTTAGTTGGTTTTAAAGCAGAATATAATATTTCTGAGGAAAAAATGGTTGAATTAGCTAGAAAACAAATTGAAGAAGCTGGAACTGATTTAGTTGTAGCTAATGATCTTAGTGTTAAAGGGTCTGGCTTTGGTTCAGATGATAATCAGGTTATTTTAATAGATGATAACATTAAAAAAGTAGATTTATGTTCTAAAAGAGAAATAGCTAAAATAGTTGTTGATAAATTAACTGAAAGATTATAATCCTCATTAAATTAATCTTTTTAATTTTTTATATCTAATTTTAGTATTTTAGCTTGTATTTTTTCTAAGTTTTATTAGTTAGATTTTATTTTATTTTTTTCTAAGTTTTATCAAGTCATGTTCTGTCTTGTTTTTTTTATCTAATTTTAGTATTTTATTTTTATATTTTTTTAAATCTTTATTAATTTCAAATTATATTATATTTTTACATTTTGGGTTTTTATTAATTCAAAATTTTATTATTATATAGCTATTTATTTTAGAATATTGAATAGGCTATTATCATTATCTTAATAGTCAAAAAAGTAATACCTTTTTAATGAAATTTGAGGATATTAATAAAAATAATGTTTAAATTAAATTTATAGATAATTAAAACGAGTATATAAAATTTCTATATAATATTGGAATAAAAATAAGTATTTTCAAAGAATAAGTTCAATCCCCCGAGCTTTTACCAATGTGGAGTGTGTATGAGAGTGAAATCACTCAAGGGATATAATATAGAACTTTTCTTTATATTGCATTAGCAATTGTATATCTGGTTAAACTAGTATAAAAAGCTTTCTTTAGTAATACTTTTTTAGGATTTTTCAAAAAATATTTTTTCTATATAATATGCTTATTTTAATAATAGCTATTATATTAATCTATAAATTTTAATTTACATATTTTTTCGTATAGTGTTTCAAAAATAGAATTTTTTTAATATATGATAGCTATTATTTATCATAAAATTAAATCTTATAACTAAGTGACTATGATATTATTTATTGTTTTCTAGATTTATATTGAATTTATATGTAAATCATTTAAAAAAGAAATTTGACTTTATTAGCTAATAATACTTTCAAATTACAATTTTCTTTATTAGCTATTTATAATGTTATTTATGATATAATTTCAATAATCATGATTTATTAGCATCTTTCATTTCAATCAGTGATTATAAAAAGTTTATAGCTTTTTTAACTAAATTTAAAACTTTTTTTATATAAATTTAAAAGCTTTTTTTAACTAAAAAACAAGCATGGTCTTTTTCATAAGGCTCAAGTTTGATTTTTTCAACTATTGAAAATCCTTTTTCTTTTAATTTACTTTCTTCTTGCTTAAAGATCTTCTGTGGTTTTTGATTAACATCAATACTTCTTGATTTAATCATAATCATAGCTAAAGAGCTTTCTTTCAAAAAAAGATTTATATTATCAATGAAAACATTTGTTTGTTTTGGTTGAGCTACATCACAGTAAATAAAGTCTACTTTTTCTACTAAATTGATATATTTCTTTGGTTTAGTTGCATCAGATAATATTGGAACTATATTTGGTCGAATTTGGCACAAACGAACTAACTTTCTCATACTTACAGGTGAAAATTCTACTGCATATATTAATCCATTTTTAGCTATATCTGAAACATGAGAAACTGTAGTTCCAGTAGATGCTCCAAGATATAAGATTTTTGAATTTTCAGCTATATCTAAGTTTTGAAGACCATTTAAATAAGCAGCAGCTAATTTAGAACGATAAGGATTCCAAAGTCTATATTCGATAGTTTTAGAGGTTCCTTCACTATGTTCTAATCCTTCTTCAGAGGTTTCATGATTTTTAAGGATTTTTTCTTCAAATAATTGTTCCCCATATACTTTTTTACCAGGAACAAGGTTTTCAGTAGCTATTTCTTCATTTTTTAGATAAATGGTCATATTAATCGATTTTTATAGTTATTTTTTTATATTATTTTTAATTATTTTTAATTATTTTATAATATTTTTA
>WRCI01000040.1 GCA_009784145.1 Methanobrevibacter sp. | reverse complement strand
TTTTATAAATAATCGTGCTCATGGTCAAGGTGGAGCTATTGATAATTATAATAGTCCTGGTGAACTTTATATTGAGAACTGTACCTTTGAAAATAATTATGTAGCTGATCAAAATTATAGTTATGTTCAAGTAGAACTTGATGATGATGAACTCCCAGACCTAGAAGATGCTGAATATTATACAATCTATATATTAAAAAATGGTACAGCTTATTTCTGGAATGGTGAAGATTATGAAGAAACTGAAGAATTCGATTTAACCTATTGGACTGGTGATGGTGGGGCTATTTCTAATATAAATTCTTTTGGTTTAGTAATTGTTAATTCTTCATTTACTAATAATAGTGCTTTTTTACGCGGTGGTGCTATTTATAATGAAGGTACTGATTTAGATGTCATTAATTCTAATTTTACTAATAATCGTGTTGTTTGGGATCCAGATGAGGAAGGTCTTCTTGATGATGAGGATTATTGGGGTTATGCTCTTGGTGGAGCTATTTTTAATGTAGGTGGTGATTTAGAAGTTTATGATTCTAATTTCACTGATAACTGGGCTCCTTATGGTGGTGCTATTGATAATTGGGGTGGAAATTTACTTGTTAATAATGGTATTTTCATTAATAATTCTGCTTACTATGGTGGAGCTATAGAAAATTGGGGTGGAGGAAATATTGATATTAGACATTCTAAGTTCTTTAATAATACTGCTTATCGTGATGGTGGTGCTATTGAGAATTATGAAGGTGGAGAATTTTATATTTATAACTCTACATTTGAAAACAATACTGCTTATGGATTAGGTGGAGCTATTGATAATTACGACAGTACTGGTGAGTTTACTATTTTGAATTGTACATTTATTAATAATGTAGCAAAAAATATTGATGATTTACCTCCTGAAAAAAAATATGATGTATGCGTAGTTGGTGCAAGCGAATCTGATGAAGAAGATGATGAAGAAGATTACGATATACCAGAGTCTGGTGTTGGTGGGGCTATAGCTAACTATTATTCTAAAAATATTCAAATAATTAATTCTACATTTATTGAAAATAGTGCTTATTATAGTGGTGGAGCTATTTATAATCATGGTTCAGTTTTGATTGTGAATAATTCTAATTTTACTGGTAATTACATTGAATTTGATCCTGAATCTGAAGATGCTGATGATGAAGAATATTATTGTCATAGAAATGGTGGCGCTATCTTTAATGTAGATAGTGACTTAGAACTTTTTAATTCCATTTTTGAGTTTAACACTGCTTATTATGGTGGTGCTATTGATAACTATGGTGGAAGTATAAATATTACTAACTGTAATTTCACTAATAATACTGCTACTGGATTTGGTGGTGCTGTTGAGAATTGGAATGGAGGAAATATTAGTATAAGAGATTCCAACTTTATTAATAATACTGCTACTTATGATGGTGGTGCTATTGAGAATTTTGAAACTGGAACTTTCCATATTGAAAATTGTTTATTTGAAAATAATACAGCTCATGGTTATGGTGGAGCTATTGATAATTGGATATCCACGGGGAAATTTACTATTATAAATAGTACATTTATAAATAATAGGGCATTACGTAATGATGATGAAGATTATTATGAGTTTGGAGAAGATGGTAATGGTGGTGCTATAGCTAATTATGATTCTGCTGGTTTTGAAATAATTAATTCTACATTTATTAATAATAGTGCTTATTATAATGGCGGAGCTATTTACAATTATGGTGGTTCAATTTTGGAGGTTATTGGTTCTAATTTCACCAATAATTCTGTTGAATATGTGCCAGATGATCCTGATGATGAGGATGAATGGGATTATGGTAATGGTGGTGCTATCTATAATCAAGACAGTACTTTAAATGTTACTAATTCTAATTTCATTAATAATCTTGCTATTTATGGTGGTGCTATTGAGAATAGTGGTGGAAATATAGAAATTATTAATTCTAATTTTACTAATAATTTGGCTTGGTTTGGTGGTGCTATTGAGAATTGGAATGGTGGTGAAATTAATATTAAGGATTCTAAATTTATTAATAACAGTGCTGCTTATGATGGTGGTGCTGTTGAGAATTATGAAGGTGGAGCATTTACTATCCATAATTCTTTATTTGAAAATAATACTGCTAATGGATTAGGAGGAGCTATTGATAATTATGAGAGTCTTGGTGCATTTACTATTGTAAATTGTACATTTATTAATAATAGTGCATTTTATAATGATGGAGAATTTTCTGGGGAATTTTCTGGTTATGGTGGGGCTGTAGCTAATATTAGAAGTGAAGGTAATTTCACAGTTATAGATTCTACTTTTGAAAATAATTTTGCAGATCTTGTTGGTGGAGCTATCTATAATTTTTATTCTGAAAGTATTATTGTTGACAATTGTAATTTTACTAACAATAATGTTTCTATTGAATGGGAAGATGATGGAACTCCTTGGTTTAATGATGAAACTGCTACAGGTATAGGTGGTGCTATAGCTAATAAGGGAAGTTACATTGAAGTTCTTAATTCTAGATTTTATAATAATTCTGCATATAGTGGTGGAGCTATAGATAATTATAATGGTACATTTTTAATAGATAATTCCTATTTTATTGATAATTATGCAGCTAAATTTGGAGGAGCAATTGAAAATTGGATTGATTTTGGAGAAAAATTTATAGGTGGATTTACTATATTAAATTCCCACTTTATTAATAATACTGCAGTTATGGGTGGAGGTGCTGTTGATAATTGGTGGGGTAGCTACTTTATTATAGATAATTCTAACTTTATTGGAAATAAAGTAACAGGAGGCAAACATTATGATTTCCTTCCTGTTAGTTTCACTGGTGATGGTGGAGCTATAATAAATGAAAATTCCGATGGTGTATTTAATATTACTAATTCTAATTTCACTGATAATTATGGAGCTAAAAATGGTGGTGCTATAGCTAATCTTAGATCTTCTGGTTTGAATATAATTAATTCAACCTTTACAAATAATGTTGCTGCTTATGCAGGTGGAGCTATTCACAATGAGGATTCAACCAGTTTTTATATTAGTAACTCTAAATTTGATAATAATTTCGTAGAAGACATGGTGGAATATTTAGATGAAGAGGATAGTAATGGTAAAGGTGGAGCTATTGCTAACATGAATACTAATATAACTATTCATTACACTAACTTTACTAATAATTCTGCTTATACTGATGGTGGTGCTGTGTCTGTTGATGGAGGTTCTGTTATTATTAATCATGCTTCATTTATTAATAATTCTGCTAGAATTTCTGTTGGTGGTGCTATAGCAGCTCAAAGTGGCGGTTTTGTATCTGTAAATTACTCTGAATTTATTAATAATACTGCACTAGGTATAAATAATGGTGCTAGTGGAGATGGTGGAGGAGCTATTTATGTTTCCAATGCTAATGTTAATATTTCAAATTCTCAATTTATAGGTAATGTAATGAAAGAGTATAAAGGTGGAGCTGTATTTGTTAAGGGTGGAGGTATTGTTAATATTATGGATTCTTACTTCACTAAAAACTCTATAGATTATCTTGGTGGTGGAGCTGTAGCTATAGAAGGTCAAGGTTCTATAACTAATGTTATTAGATGTAACTTTACTGAAAATATTGGTGGACGTATGGCTGGGGCTATTTGTAATAATAATGGTGATCTTAATATAAGAGATTCTTTGTTTATTAGAAATTATGTTATTAATAATATTACTGGCAGTGGTGGAGCTATTCACAACTATAATGGAGGTAACCTTAATGTAACAGGCTCTTTATTTGAAGATAATCATGCTTATGTTGCAGGAGGGGCAATTCTTGCTCAAACTGGTCTAGTATATATTAGGGATTCTAACTTTACTAATAACTATGTTAATATGACTAATAATTCTTATGGTGGGGCAATAGTTGCTGATAATGGTGGTTTTGTAAGTATAAGTAACTCTATTTTTACTAACAATTCTGCGTGGGGTATAAATAATATTGTTGGTCCTAATCATAATGGATATGGTGGAGGAGCAGTCCATGTTTCTGATGCTTCTGTCAATATTTCAAATTCTCAATTTTATGATAATCATATAGATAATTATAAAGGTGGAGCTGTATTTGTTAAAGGTGGAGGTATGGTCAATATTATGGATTCTTATTTCACTAAAAATTCAATTAGAATGGCAGGTGGTGGAGCTATAGCTATTGAGCATGGAGGCGAAGTCAATGTTTATAGATCTAATTTCACTGAAAATATAGGTGGATCTATGGCAGGTGCTATTTGTAATAATAATGCTACTATTAATTTAATTGATTCTAGATTTATTGGAAATTATGCTGCTGGTACTGCTCAAAGTAATGGTGGAGCTATTCACAACTTTGGTGGTGGCGATCTTACTATTAGAGGATGTTTATTCGATTCTAATCATGCTCTTTCAAGAGGTGGAGCAATTCTTGCTGATGATGGAACAGTAAATATTTTCAATTCTAACTTTACTAACAACTATGTAAATGGTACTAATTTTACTAGTATTCCTACTGCTCCTGGTGGGGGTGCTGTATATGCTAGTAGTAATGGTAATGTTAACATTGTCAATTCTATATTCTCTGATAATCATGCTATTAATGGAAATGGTGGTGCTGTAGTTAATTTAGGTTTAGGTCTATTTGATATTAAATCATCAACATTTACTCGTAACTCTGCTATTAATGGCAATGGAGGATCTATTTTCAATAATGATGGTCATATAATTGTAAATAATAGTTATTTCTCAAATGATGTTGCTAATGTTGGAGGAGCCATTTATTCTATTAATGATGGTAATGGTTATGGTAATAGTAGTGTGAAATTTGAGAATTATATTAGAATAGATAACTGTAATTTTGAAAATAATTCTGCAACTACAAATGGTGGAGCAATAGCTAAAATTAATTGTGAGGTACAGATATACACATCAAATTTCATTTCAAACAGTGCAGGTAATTATGGTGGTGCTATACATACTACTAATAATGGAACTTTACGTGTTGAAAATTGTCGATTTACTGCTAATACTGCTGTTATAAGAGGTGGAGCTATTTACAATGGTAATGGAACCGTAAATATTGCAATCTCTAATTTCGATTCAAATATTGCACAGGGTAATTCTAGTATTGGTTTAGTGGGTCATGGTGGAGCTATATATAATGAAGGAAATATTAATATAACAAAAGAGTCTTTCTTTAAAGATAATAAAGCAAATAATGGTAGTGGTGGAGCTATATTTAACACTGGAAATGCTTCACTTTATATTATTGATACTTATCTCTTTAATAACTATGCAAATAATGATGGTGGGGCTATTTATAATAATAATTCTTCTATGTCCATAGAAGGCTCTCAAATTATTAATAATTTGGCATTACGTGGTAATGGTGGAGCTATATATTCTACTGGTGCAAATGTCGCAATAAATTACTGTGTAATAGTTGATAATAAAGATATCTTAAGCAATTCAATTTATAGTACTACTCCAATTGTTGCAGATTATAATTGGTGGGGAACTAATAAGTTTTCTGATATTAAGAATTTTAATGTGAAAATAAATAATTATTACACTATGACTTTGACTTCTGCTCTTAATGGTAAGACTATTACTACTTTACAAGCATTTACTTACAATTATAACTTTTATTTAAATGGAACTACTAATCGAGGAGATATATCTAGATTCCCATATTATGAAGCTCATATTACTTTACCTAATCATCAGGTTCTTAACTTTGATTGTAGAATTTCTCAAGTATTATCTTATGTATCTGCTGTTGCAGGAGATGCATTAACAGTCACTGCAAGATTAGAATTAAATGGAGAACCTCAAACTCTTAAATATAGAGTAATTAAACAGACTCCTAGTATTGTTGTTACTAAAGTTAGTAGTACTTACAATAAGGCAACTGTATTAAGAGCTACTTTAAAAGATCAATTTGGAAAAGTAATTGCTAATAAATATGTTTACTTCTATGTCAAAGGTAACTTAATTGGTTCTGCAATTACTGATAAAAATGGTGTAGCTACTTTCAGATATACTCCTACGACTGTTGGTAATCATAAAGTATCAGCTTCATTTACTGCAGACCATTCTTTCAATGCTAGAAATGCAAATCATGTAATGAAAGTATCCAAGACTAAGACAACTATTAAAATTTCTAAATTCTCAGGAAAATTCAATAAACGAGGTCTTGTTAGAGTAACTGTTAAAGATAATTCTAAAAAAGCAGTAACTAAACAAACTATACGTTTCTATATTAAAGGTAAATATGTAGGTAAATCACAGACTAACAGTAAAGGTCAAGCTACTCTCAAACCATTAATAAAAGTTAGAGGATCTGCATCTGTAAAAGCTGTATTTAAAGGTAGTAAATTACATATTAAAACTAATAAATCTAAAAAAGTAAGAATTAAATAATTCTAAAAAAGTAAGAATTAAATAATGTTTCTTTTATTGAATCATTATTCTTTATTTTTTTAGAGTGTATTTTTAACCTTTGAATTAATATATTTATAATCATTTGCCATTTGTTGGTTTAAATATTTCTTGGAGACTATGAATTCATGGCAAATAAAGATTTAAGTGAAAATATAGAAGAATATTTAGAAGTACTTTATAAATATGGTAATAAAGATAGCCAAGTTTCAACTACAACTTTATCTAATCATTTAGGAATTGCTCCTGGAAGCGTTACTCAAATGCTTAAAAAGCTTGAAGATTTAGATTATATTAACTATATCCCTTATAAAGGAGCTTATCTTTCAGATAAGGGATTTAAAGTTGCTCAAAAAATCACAAGAAAACATAGAATTCTTGAAAAATTTTTAACAGAAATTTTACATATAAAAAAAGAAAACGTTCATATTCAAGCTTGTGATATGGAACATTCTCTTTCAGATGAAGCTGAAAGAGCTATGTGTCATATTTTAAATTATCCTAATCTATGTCCAGATGAAAAACCAATTCCTCCATGTGATTTAGATTTTAAGACTTGTCAAGATTGTATTGATAATGAAAATGATATTGAAGAAATAGGTATAAGAGATGAGAATTTAGTTTTAATTTCTCAACTACATAGAAATGAAAAAGGAGAAGTTTTATTTATTAGAGGAGACTCAAATGTTTTAAAACAACTAATGAGTTTAGGAATAGCTATTGGAACATTAATTTATGTTGAAGAATTTGATGAGATAGAAGATCATTTATCTATTTATATAAATAATTCTAAAGTTAAAATACCTCGATATATAGCTAATAATGTCTTTGTTAAAATATGTTAAAAATTATGTTAAAGCTAAATTGAGATTATTGATAATATAGATATTAAAATTACAATATTAGATATATAAAATTGAATTATAATAATATATAATATTATATATATAAAAAATATTATATGTATAATCTTATATTGTATTATAGTAATAGTATAATATAATAAAACTTATAATATAGAATGTATAATATATAAAAATATAGGATATACTATAAAGAATATAAAATGTATAATATAATATTCATAATATGGATTAAGTATAATTTCAATGAAGGGACTAAAATGTTTGAATTGAGTAATGGTTTAAAAAGAAACAATTATAGGTTTTTATTAACTTTTATAGTAATCATCATAGGAATTATGATTTTATCCATGATTAATTTAAGTACTGTTTTTGCTGCAGATACAAGCCTAAATCCTCAATCAGCAGGAGGTATTAAAGAAGCATTAAAAAGTGAATCTAATACCATTAATATTAATTTAGCTGAAGGTACATATTTTGGTGATAATAATACTAAAATTACAATAGAAACTGGTAAAACTGTGACTATTACTGGTAAAAATAGAGACACAACTACTATTAATGGTGGAGGTATTAATTCAATCTTTTTAGTTAGAGATAGAGCAAATTTAAACCTTATTAATCTGCAAATTATCAATGCTAGAACTTCTTCTAATGGTGCAGCAATTTATAATGAAGGGTCTGGCTCTATAACTCTCGTTAATTGTTATTTTAATAACAATATGGCTTCAGGTTATGGGGGAGTAATCTATACTAAAGGATTATTAGATGGAGGTACTTCTAATATAATACATTATACTATAACTAACTGTGTATTTAATGGCAACTCTGCTAGTAGTGGAGGAGCAATTTATAATAGTGGAGGAGCTTATAACAGTCGTAATGAAATTAAATTCACTATTTCAAATTCTAGGTTTATAAATAATAGAGCTCTTAGTACTACTACTGGAGCAGGTGGAGGAGCAATTTATAATTATGGTGGTTATAGTGGAAGTTTAAATATTATTGAACTTAATATACTTAACTCTAACTTTGATGCTAATGTTGCTGCTGTTAGAGGTGGTGCAATATACAATTATGGTAGTGCTGATTTAAGTTCTAATATAATTATTGTCAATGTGGCAGGTTCAACTTTTTCAAATAATGCTGCAAATGGTGGTTATGGTGGTGCCATTTATAATTTTGATGGAGGTAATGGGGCTAGTACAGTTAATAATGTAATAAAATCTTGTGTATTTTCTGGAAATTCTGTGAGAAATACTGTAGGTGGTGTCATATCAACAGGTTTTGGTACTGTAGTTTATAGTAATGCAAACAATGGTTTTGTTAATGTAAATATTGAATATTCTATTTTTTCACAAAATATTGGAGGAATAGAAGTATTTAATTCAGGTGCTAGTTCAAAAACAACCGCAAATAATAATTGGTGGGGTTCTAATAATATAGCTGGAAAATCACGTAATGTAGAAATTTCTACTTATTTTGTAATTAGATTAACCAGTCCAAATCCTAATTTTTCACAAGCTATTGGCAGTTCATTAACTTGTGTTTATACTTTATTATTAAATACTGGTGTTAAAGGTGCTGTTAATCAATTACCTAATTTCACAATAAGTATTAATTATAATGGTAGAAATGTAGCTGCTTTCAATATAAAATCTGATTATAGAGTTTCTGTAGTTAATAATAATGATCAAAATGTTTTCCACATTTCAGGTACTGATAGAAATCCTTCTTTAACAATATTTAATATAAAAATGCCTACTACTATTTCATTAAATAATATTGTTACTACTTTTGGAAATACTGTTACTTTAACAGCCGTTTTACGTGATGCTAATGGAAAACCAGTAGTTGGGAAAGATGTTTCCTTCTTTGTTAGTGGCAAAGGTATCAGAATTGTTAAAACTAATAGGGATGGTGTAGCTACTTGTTCATATATTGCTACTGATTTTGGTGGTGTTAAATCATGGAATGTTGCATTCTCAGGAGATAATTTTTATTCTGCTGCTTCAAATGTAGGATCTATTTCAGTAGCTAGAGCAAAAACTAAAGTATCTATAACTAAATTTGTTGGAAAATTCAATAAAAAAGGAACTTTTTCTGCAAAACTTATTAATTCTCAAACTAAAAAAGCTATTCCACGAAAATTTGTTCACTTTTATTCTAATGGAAAACTACTCACTAAAGTCATGACTAATAATAAAGGTATTGCTAAGTTATCTGTCACTTTTAGATATAAAGGACCAGTGTCTCTTACAGTTAGACATTTAGGAGATAATACTTGTTTACCATCTAGAAAATCAGCGCGAAATAGAATAAAATAATATTATTGAATATATAATTTATTTTGTTTTTTTATTTTCTTATTTTATTTTTTCCTTTTTTTTATTTTCTTATTTTATTTTTTCCTTTTTTTTATTTTCTTATTTTATTTTTTCCTTTTTCTTATTTTCTTATTTTATTTTTTCCTTTTTCTTATTTTCTTATTTTTTTATTATAAATATATAAATTAATAGATAATTTATATAATTAAATATAATTTTATAGAATAATATTATAATTTAGTAAAATAATAATATATAATTAGTAAAATAATATTATAATTTTGAATAAAAAATAATTAATATTTAAAAAGATATTATATTTAAAAAATAATTAATTATATTAATGAGAATTTAAATATTTATAATTATTATCAAAAATTAATATTTAGAGAATAAAATTCTTAAGTAAAAAAAAACTCAATATATAGGTCGTGAAGCTAGTGGAACTAATGGTAGCTAAATTCGGTGGAACTTCAATAGGAAATGGTGAAAAGATAAGAAAAGCAGCTCAATCAGTTGTTAATGAATATATGAAGGGAAATAAGGTTGTTGTAGTAGTATCTGCAATTAATAAAACAACTGATGATTTTATAAAGGTTGTTGAAGATTCTGTTGATTCTAATGTTACTGATAAACAAATGGCGGAAATATTATCTATGGGTGAAATGACTAGTGTTAGAGTTATGTCTTCTGTCATTGAATCCCTTGGTGTAAAATCTGAATACATGGATCCTTTTAATGATAATTGGCCAATTATTACTAATAGTAATTTTCTTGATGCTAAAATTGATTTTTCAACTTCTGAATTAGTGAGTAAAGAATTAATAAAAATGACTAATCAAGGAATCATTCCTGTAGTTTGTGGATTTTTAGGTAAAGGATCTGATGGAGAAATCACAACTCTTGGAAGAGGAGGAAGTGATATTACTGCTTTTTTCTTAGGTCATTGCTTAAAAGCTGATGAAGTGATTATTGTTACTGATGTTGATGGAGTAATGTCCACTGATCCTAATAAAATAGAGTGTGCTGAAAAACTTGATAAAATTTCTGTTGAAGAAATGAGGGATTTAGCTACTCATGGAGCCCAAGTATTACATCCTTATGCATTAAAATATAAAGATCCTAAAATAAGTGCAAAGATTATTAGCTATGAAAATGGTGATTTATCTAATCCTGGGACTACTATTGTAGGACCCTTTGAAGGTGAAATGATGAAAACTACAACATTATATCCTGAACCAATATCTGTAGTAGCTATTGTAGGAGATGCTATGCTTAAAAAACCAGGCATTCTTTCGAAATTAACTTCAATTTTAGCTAAAAATGATATTAATATATTGGGTATATCTGCAGGTCAGAATTCTATAACAACTTTTCTTAACAATAAAGATTCAGTTGAAGCATATCATTTATTACATGAAATAGTTGTTGATAGTGAAGAACTTAGCTCTCTTTCATTAGGTAAAGAAATAGCTATGATAACTCTTGTTAGCCCTGATTTTATTGAAACTCCGGGTATAATTTCTGATATAACTGATCCATTAAGAGAGAATAATATAAATATTGTCGAAATTTCATCTTCTCAAACAGCAGTTGTTTTATTTGTAGATTGGGAAGATGGTAAAAAGGCATATGAATTTGCAAAAAAAGCATTAGAATAAGGATTATAAAAATAATAAATGTATAAGTATTAGAATAAGGATTATTAAAATAATAAAGGTATTTTATATAATTAATTTTATATAATATATAAATTAAGTTTATATAATTAAGGTTATGTTAAAAATAT
>WRCI01000039.1 GCA_009784145.1 Methanobrevibacter sp. | reverse complement strand
TTTTAGTTTTATTTAATTTCATTAAGTTTTAGTTTTATTTAATTTCATTAAGTTTTAGTTTTATTTAATTTCATTAGTATTTAACTATATAAATTATTTAATTTCATTAATTTTAATATATAAAATTATTAATAAGATTAAATTAAATTTTTATATAACATATTTTTATATTATATTTAGAATTCATTTGAGGAGAAGAAAAATGCTAACAAAAAGAATTATTCCATGTTTAGACTGCGATCTTCAAGTTCCAGAAGGTCGTGTTGTTAAGGGAGTTGAATTTAAACAGATAAAATACGCTGGAAACCCAGTGGAATTAGCTAACAAATATTATGAGCAAGGAGCAGATGAACTAGTTCTTCTTGATATTACAGCTTCAAGAGAAAAAAGAGCTACTATGAAAAACGTAGTTGAAGCTGTTACAGAAAATGTATTCATACCTATATGTGTAGGTGGAGGAATTAGGAAAGTTGATGATTATGTTGATATACTTAAAGCTGGAGCTGATAAATGTTCTACAAATACTGCAGCTATACATAATCCTGAACTTATAAATGAAGCATCTGAAGTAGTTGGTACTCAAGCATGTGTAGTTGGTATTGATGCAAAAAGAAGATATGTTGAAAACCCTAAAGAAAGTGATGATAAAAATATAATCGAGACTGAAAAAGGTTATTGTTGGTTTGATACTAGTATTTATGGAGGAACTGAATTTACAGGAATGGATGCTATTGATTGGGCTCAAGAATGCCAAAAAAGAGGAGCTGGTGAAATTCTTTTAACTTCAATGGATAGGGATGGAACTAAAGATGGCTATGATCTTGAACTCACTAAAGCTATCAATGATGCTGTTGATATTCCAATTATAGCTTCTGGTGGTGTTGGCACTCCTAAAGATATTCTCGATGCATTTGAAATAGCTGATGCCAGTGCGGCTCTTGCAGCTAGTATTTTCCATTTTGATGAATATCCTGTACCTGTGGTTAAGGAATATTTAAAGGAAAATGGAGTTAATGTTAGATTATGATTTTAATGATATAGCTATTGTTGATTTAAACATTTAAAGATAATCATGGAACTTAATTCTCAAATAAATCTAAAGCTCACCCAAGAATCAGGTCAAACTTCTCAAGCCCCATGGCAAGTTAAAGGAAATAGCTATTGTGATGTGGTAGAAATAGCTAAAACGCCAATTCTTATAAAAGTTCATCAAAAGGATATTAGCTATTTAAACCTAGAATATGAACTTCCAAGATCTAATCAAAATATATCCATTGATGAGGTCGCTATTGAAAGGGAAATAGCTATTGGAAACGAAATAGCTATTGGAAATGAGGTAACTATTGGAAATGAGGTAGCTCGAATATTTGATTTAAACTTTGATTTGGACAAGTTTTACACCTATTTAGCTGAAGATGACAAACTTGAACCAGCTACTCGTTTTTGTAGAGGTCTTCGATTGTTTTTAGCTAAAGATCCATTTGAATGTATGGTTTCTTCTATTGCTTCAGCTAATAATTCTATTGCTCGTTGGACCAAATCAGTAGCTAAAATAAAAGAAAAATGGGGTGAAAGTCTTGAATTTCCAAGTGGAAGATTTTATAGCTTTCCAAGACCTTCTGTTCTCATGTCAGTTTATGAAGATGAATTTGAAGAATATGAAGCTATTGGTAGAACCATGGAAATTGAATGTTGCAGACAAAATTTAAAATCTTGTGGACTTGGATATAGGGCTCCTTACATGAAAAAAGCAAGTGAACTCCTTACACTTGAAATTGATTTATTTGAAATTCCAAAAATGAGCTATGATGAAGCATTTGAAACTGTGAAAAATCTTCCAGGTGTAGGACCAAAAGTAGCTGATTGTATACTTTTATATGGTTATGGGTTTAGAGAAGCTTTTCCATCTGATGTTTGGATAAAAAGAATTGTTTCACATCTTTATTTTGATGATAAAGATATTTCTGTAGATAAGATTCGTGAGTTTGGAATGGAAAAGTTTGGTGATTATGCAGGATATGTGCAGCTTTATTTATTTCACTATGCTCGTAAATCAGGTTTAATGAATAAATTAAAATGATTATTCTGTTTTTTTAAAATAAAATTATTTATTCATTTTTTTTAAAAAAAATAAATTATTTAATACTATTTTTTTTTAAAATAAAATTTTTAGTAGTTATATAGTAGTTATATAATAAATCCTATATCATAATTATAACCTTATTATAAATTATAATTATAAACTATACAAATTATAATTAATTATACAATTTTATAATATAAATTATAATAATATAGAAATAAAGTAATGAGAATCTTATTTTTTAAAATTATATATAAAATAAACCGATACAATTAAATAATTGTAAGTATATATTATATAATGTATATAATATGAATTCAAAAAATATGGAAGTCTAAAAAATTATTTTGATAATAATATTTTTCTAGTTGTTATAAGATATTCATTAATAATTTAGATATTATTTATTTAATTATTAATTCATAGCTTATTATTGTAATTATTACTAATTTTACTAATATTTTATTAATATTTAACAAAATTAGATATTTTATTTATAAAAATATAATTTACAAAATTATAATTTATAAAATTAGATATTTTATTTGCAAAATTAGATAAAATTAATATTTATTAAAATTATTAGACTGAGAAAAAAATATATTCTTTAAAAAATATATTTTTGATTATTATAAGATGAGTAGGAGTTAATCTATTAACTTCCTGAATATTAAGGATAGATTATATGATATTTAAAAAGAGACTTATATTATTCTTGATGTTGTTTTCTTGTTTTTTTATATTAATTAGCTCAGTTTCTGCAGCTAATTTAACTGTAAACGAGGACACTTCTAATAAAGTAATAACGGATTGGATGAAAAATGATGCAAAAAATGGAGACAGCTTAATTTTTAATGTTTCTAGTTATAAGTTAGACAATACATTAGTTGTTAATAAATCTATTAATATTAAGAGCGATCAGAATACTAAACTTGTTTTTGATAGAAATAATAGAGATATGTTTAATTTAACCACTAATGATATCAAATTTTCAGGTTTGAATATAGAATTTAATGCCAAAGGCAGCACTAAATATAAACCAACTGTGATAGCTGTTGTAGGAACAACTAAAAGATTTGATATGGTTAATGTGAATATTACTGTATCTCAAAGTAATGCTGGAGCAGTAGGTGGAGATAAAGCTAAAGGAAATATCCGCGACTGTAATTTTGTTATTTTAAAAGCTAATTCTGTTGGGTTTTCAATTGGAACTTGGTCTGGAAATATTGTTAATTCTAATATTATAGCTAGAGGTGCTAGTTCTTATGGAATAGCTTTTAGAAAATGGAATGGTAATTTGATAAATTCCACAGTTCAATCTAGTGGTAAAGGATCAATAGCAGTTTATGCCCATACATGGAATGGTAAAATAGAAGATAGTACAATATCTAATACTGGAAGTTCTATGTATGATACTGGATTTGTGTCTGTCAAATCAAAAGGAAGTATTGTAAGAACTACAATTAAATCTTCTGAAAGTTATGCTGTAATGGTATCTGACAATGTTAAAGTTAGTAGCAGTTCTATTTCTTCTGGAAAAAGATTTGGTAAAATTTATAGATATCGCCCAGAATTAGTTTTAAGTCAACCGATTTCTGTTAGAGGAAATACTTACACCTTTAGAGTATTTAACAATGGTTATTTTGCTTCTAAAAAAAATCATTTAGGTGTATCAGTTCGTGGAAAATTAGTAGCTAAAACACCTGTTAGAGCTATAAAAGCAGGTAAATTTACTAATGTAAAGGTGAATATACCTTCAAGATTTGCCAATTCAAGGTTTATTAAAACTGCAAAGGTAGATTATCACAATAAAGTTAAAGAATTCTTTAAGAAAGATAATACTGTTAAGTTTAAATTTTAGTTAGAATCAGCTTTTTATTAGTTGAAACTATATTAAAATAAACAATATTTCATTAAAGCTATTTTTTAGCTTTTACTTTATTTTATTTTTATTTATTTTTAATTTTTATTTTGTATTTTTTTATTCTTTTTATTTATTTTTAATTTTTATTTTATATTTTTCATATTTTTTTATACTTATTATATTATCTATAATTTTTATTTTTAAAAGATATTATTTATTAAATAAAATAAAAATAAGAATATAAAAAATAAAATAAAATATATAAAAAATTTATATAAAAAATTATAATTATTTAAAATGGTGATAGTATGGATATTCCTTATGGATTGGCAATGAGAGGATTATTAAAGCAAAATGATGAAATTTTAATTTTAAAAAGACATCCTAATTCTAGAACTAATCCTAATCGTTGGGAATTACCTGGAGGCAAGGTAGATCCTGGAGAAGATTTTGATAAAGCATTAATTAGGGAATTTGATGAAGAAACAAATTTAGAAATAAAAATCAATGATTTAATAGGTGCTGTTCAGGAAGATTTTCCACATAAAAGAACAGTAGCTATTGTGATGAATGTTGAAATCATTTCTGGAGAAATTAAAATTAGTGATGAACACACAGATTGGAAATGGGCTACTATTGAAGAAATTAAAGAATTAAAAATTTCTGGCTGGTTTGAAAAATTATTAATTGAGAAAAATTATAATCTTTAAGAAATTTTATATTTTTTATAAGCATATATTTTTTATAAGCATATATTTTTTATAAGCATATATTTTTAAGAAACATATACTTTTTATAAGCATATATTTTCAATAAGCACATATTTTTAATAAACACATATTTTTAAGAAACTTTTATATCATTAATAAATCTATATCTAATAAATCTTTATCTTTAAAGAAACTATATATAATATAAAAATCAAATTAGTCTTATAATTTATCTTTTGTAAATTTGATGAAAAACAGTAATTAGCTGAAATATTTAACAGAAGTAATTTTTTTTAAACAAGTCACTTCCTTGTTTTAGATATTATTCCATTAATTTAAAAGATATTTTATTTGTTTTAAATTCAGGAGGAATTAAATGGACTTAAATATAAAAATAAACCAACAAGACCATCTTGACATCGGTGGAGCCGATACTGTAGAACTTGCTAAGGAATATGGAACTCCTTTATATGTAATTGATGAAAATAGAATTAGAGAAAATTACAAAAGAGTTTATAAGGCTTTCACAAAATATTATTCTGATTTTAAAATATTTTATGCTTGTAAAGCTAATACTAACCTTTCTGTAATGAGAATACTTGAAGAAGTTGGTAGTTCTATTGATGCAGTTTCTCCTGGAGAAGTTTACACAGCTTTAAATACAGGATTTACTCCTGATAGAATTCTTTTCACTGGAAACAATGTTAAAGATGAAGAATTAAAATACATTGATGAAACTGGTGTTAGAATAAATATAGACTCAATTTCTCAGCTAAAAAGATTGGCTAATATTATTAATCCTAAAAAAATCATAAAAGAAACTGGAGAAGCTTATAAAATATCATTTAGAGTCAATCCTATGGTAGGTGCAGGACATCATGAACACTGTATTACTGGTGGAGAAATGAGTAAATTTGGTATTAAAGATAATGAAGCTGTTGAAGTTTATAAATTAGCTGAAGAACTTGGATTTAATCCAGTTGGAATGCATACTCACATTGGATCTGGGATTTTAGATCCTGAACCATTTAAATTAGCTACTACTGTTTTAATGGATATTGCAGGTGTTGTAGCTCAAAAAACCGACATCGACTTTGAATTTTTAGACCTTGGAGGAGGACTTGGAATACCATATACTCCAGAAGAACATTTACTTGATATTAATCCATTTGCAGAGGAAATTACTGGAATCTTTAAATCAAAATTGTCTGAATATGGAATGGATGGTGTGAAATCTCCATCAATGTATATTGAACCTGGAAGATATATTGTAGGAGATGCATCTGTTATTTTAACAAAAGTGAATACTGTTAAAGATAGCTATCGTAAATTTATTGGTGTTGATTCTGGATTTAACACTATTCTTCGCCCATCAATGTATGATTCTTATCATCATATTATGGTAGCTAATAAAGCAAGTGCAAAAGAAGTTGAAACATTGGATATTGCAGGTAATGTTTGTGAATCTGGTGATTTATTTGCACGAGATAGACCTCTTCCAAAAATCGAAGAAGGTGATCTTTTAGCTATTATGAATGCAGGAGCTTATTCTTTTTCAATGGCATCTCAATATAATTCAAGACCTAGACCTGCTGAGGTATTGGTTAAAAATGGAGAATCCGAAATAGTCAGAGAAAAAGAAACTTATGATGATTTGTTTAATAAACAAATTATTCCAGAAAGGCTTAAAAAATAATTATAATAAATTTTTCTTTATTATTTTTATTTTATTTTAAAATAATTTTTTTAATATTTTTAATAGATAAAATAGATAAAATTTTTAATCATATAAAATTAAAAAAATTAAAAAAACATATAAAATTAAAAAAATTTAAAAAAGCATATAAAATTTAAAAAAGAATTTTTTTAAAAAAGATAACATATATTAATACCTTTGACATAAATATTTTAGTACTATAAAAAATAGGATAATTTTCATATTTTAAATTTAATAATATTATTTTAAATATATTTTGAAACAATGTTCCCTGTATTTTATATTTTTAAAGTAGCTATTTTGTTTAATGAACAATAGCTATTTGTTATGTATATTCATTTAAAAATTATAATTATAAGAGGTTATTTAAATGCAAAGATCAAGAGGATCTAGAAGTAGATCAAGAAAAAAAATGACTAAAACTCAAAGACCTGGAAGATCTAATCCAATCACTAGGAAAATTCAAAAATTCAATAATAATGATTTAGTACATATCATTATAGATCCAAGTGTCCATAGAGGTCAACCACACACAAGATTTCATGGCAAAACCGCTAAAGTAATTGGATACAGAGGCAGTGCTTATATTTTAACATTGAATGATGGTAATAAACCTAAAGAGTTAATTGTCAGACCAGAACACTTACAATTACAAGAGTGATTCCTATGATAGGGAAAAAAGCATTGGAAAATAATCCAATTCCTGCAGCTAAAGTAAAACAAATGCTGGAAGAATTTTCTGAAACTCATGAGTTATCTTATGAGCAGAATTTAACTTTGGATCATGTTACAAAGTTTAATAAACTTTCTTTAGAAGATGCTGAAGAATTAATCTCTAAATTAGAAGAATTTGTCAAAATAAAGCATGCTGTACGTATAGCTGATTTAATGCCTGAAGATTTGCCTGATTTAAGATTGATGTTTGCTAAAGAAAGAATTCCTATAAAAAAAGAAGATATGGAAGAAATTCTTAAAGTTGTAGATGATTATAGACGAGAAGAATAATACTCATCAAATTTATACTTTTTAAGAATATTTTTTTATTTTATAATATTTCTTAAGCTTAAATGTATTTTCTATATTTTAGAGTGTATTTTTAAATTTAAGAGTAATTTTATAAGTTTTAAAATATATATAAAGTTTAGTTATTTATTTAAATTAAAAATATTCATATAAAGTTTAATTATTTATTTAAATTAAAAATATATATAAAGTTTAATTATTTATTTAAATTAAAAATATTCATATAAAGTTTAATTATTTATTTAAATTAAAAATACTCATATATTGTTTACAAGATAATGTTTTTTAAAATATTATCTTAATTATGCTTATGTTGTGATTAAATGGAAGATAATGCAATCATATTAGATTATTTACCTTTAGGATATGTAAATGAAGACATGTCTGCTTTTAAAAGGAAGCCTGTTGCTCAGGCTATTGGAACCGAAAATTTCACTTTATTAGAGTTAACTCCTAAAGAAGAAACTGATCTTGAAATCCATGAAAATGTGTATATTGGAGCTGGAAAAAGAGATAAAATTAATAGGGTTAAAGGTAAACTTGATTTTGAAAATTTAACCGCAACTAGTAGAATTGAAATTGATTATGTAATTGGTGAAATTATCTTGGATCATGAAGATAAATATATTGGTTGGATTAATGAAGCAGGTTCATTAAGTACACGATTACATAAATTAGAATTATTACCCGGTATTGGTAAAAAACATATGTGGGATATAATCAAACAAAGGGAAGAAAAACCTTTTGAAAGTTTTGAAGATCTTAAAAAAAGAGTACCTCTTTTAACAGATCCTGTAGCTAGTTTATCTAAAAGAATAAAAATAGAATTGGATAATAATCAGGTTAAAAGAGGCAAAAATAAATATCGTATTTTCACTCAAGGTCCTAGAAGACAAGGTGGAAGGAATCAAAGAAGAGATAGAAATAGAAGAAGAGATTAATTTTAAAATATTCTTTTTTATACTTTTCTTTATTTATTCTTTTTTTTATTTTATTTTTTCATTATTTTATTATTTATTTCATCATTATTTTATCATTTTTTTATTATTTTTTCATCATTTTTTTTATACATTTATTTCATTATTAGTTATATCACTTATTTTATCATTTTTTTATTATTTTTTCATCATTTTTTTTATACATTTATTTTATCATATTTTTATACATTTATTTCATCATTACTTATGTAGATATAATTTAATTAAACACTTATTATAATAATAAATTAAAGAATATAATATAACTTTAATATATAATTAATATAATTAAACATATTATGAAGTATTGAGTGATTTTTTTGAAAAATAAAATTAATAATTATAAAAATAGGATTATGGATGATAAAAATAAAATTAGTAGTGCTAAAAATAAAATCATCACTAATAAAAATAAAATTAACACTAATAAAAATAGTTCTTTATCACCGTCATTAGCTAAACAAACAAAAAAAATACTTCAAAAATATGGGATTCGTTTAAATAAGAATTTAGGGCAAAATTATTTAATAGATGATTTTAAATTAAAAAAAATAATCAATTTTGGAGATTTATCAAAAAAAGACACAGTTTTAGAAATTGGTCCTGGAATAGGCACTTTAACTTTAGAATTAGCTAAAAATGCAAAGAAAGTTATAGCTATTGAACAAGATACAAAAATTTTTGAAGTATTATCTAAAAGACTTGCTGATGAATCTATTAATAATGTAGAGTTAATAAATGAAGATGCTGTGAAAATAGATATTTCTAATTTTTCAAAATGTAATAAAATTGTTTCTAACTTACCTTATCAAATATCTTCCCCAATAACATTTAAATTTCTTGAATTTGATTTTGATTTAGCTATTTTAATGTATCAAAAAGAATTTGCTAATCGTATGATAGCTAAAGTTGGTGAAAGGAATTATTCTAGACTTTCAGCTATGTTATATTTTAAAGGAAAGGTGGAATTTTTAGACAATGTTTCACCACAATCATTTATTCCTCAACCAAAAGTAGATTCAGCTGTTGTTAAATTAACTCCATTAACTAGTGAAGATAATTTATTAAATGAAAATAATAAAGATGAATATTCAACAATATGTAAAGCTATTTTTCAACATAAAAATAAAAAAATTAGAAATGCTTTAATAGATTCAAGGCATATTTTAGATTGTAATGATAAGAAAAAATTAAGAGAATATTTAGATTCAAATCAGTCTTTAGAAAACTTTTTATCAAAAAGAGTAATAAGTACCTCCCCAGAAGAAATATTGGAATTAGCTGTTTTATTAAGACCTATAATAAAACAAAATAAATGATAAAGTACATAAGTGTATACACATGAAAATTGGAGAATTTGAGTTTGAAATAGATGATATGGTCTATGAACCTTCTGATGATAGTTTTTTATTAGCTAATAATCTTGATATTGATTTTGGAGATAAAGTTCTTGAAATAGGAACTGGATCTGGAATAATAGCTATGTATGCTTCAAAAATAGCTGATGAAGTTATAGCTACTGATATTAATTTTGATGCTATATTATTGTCTGAAAAGAATTTTTTAGCTAATAATATTAAAAATATAAAACTTCTTTTTGGGGATTTATTTGAACCAATTAAGAAAGAAAGTAGTGAAAATCAAAAGTTCGATGTAATTTTATTTAATACTCCATATTTACCTACTGAGGACTGTGAAATCTTAGAAGACAATTTAAATTATGCATTTGATGGTGGATTAGATGGAAGAAAAGTTATTGATAATTTTTTAAATGAAGTGAAAAATTTTTTAAATGAAGGTGCTAGAGTACAATTAGTTCAATCTTCACTTTCAAATGTTGAAAAAACACTTTTAAAATTAGAAGAATTAGGATTTTCAGTTGAAATAACAGCTAGTGAAAGGTTTTTCTTTGAAGAAATAGTTTTAATTACAGGATTTTTGCATTGATTTTATTAATGTATTTCAAGGTTTTAATATCAATAGTTTCATAGGTTTTAATATCAATGTATTTTGAGATTTTAATATCAATAGTTTCATAGGTTTTAGTATCAATAGTTTCATAGGTTTTAATATCAATATGTTTCTAGATTTTAATATCAATGTATTTTGATAAATAAAAAAGAAAGACTCTTAAAAAAATAATAAGAATCAAAAATATTTAAACTTGTATATTTAATTTGTATGCTTAATGATAAATAATATTTATTAGATTTCTTAAATAAAATTTAATTTAAGCATAAAATCTTTCATCATCAGTATTATATACTTTGAAAAATGCACAGTTGTTAAAACCAACATATATGTCACTTTCATCTAAAGAAACAGAAGTTTTTATAATTCCAGTACGTATTGTTTGGTAAGACAAAATCCATCTGCCTTCTGAATCAGTCATTGCTACATGAGTTTTACCATCAACTATAATAGTTACCAAAGTATTTCCAACAGCATTGCCATTTTCATCAGTCAAAATGCCTGTGATATTTACAATTTCTCCAATTATAACATCATCATGCATAATACTTGAATTTATAATCATTTTTTCAGTATCTAAACTAGCTGCAAAACTTGTATTTAAACTCAATACAATTAATAAAGTGGCACCAATTAAAATCAATATGTGCATTGATAGTTTTTTGTAGTTGTGTATTATCTTTCCACCCCCCTTTATGTATAAATAAAAAAAATTTTTATAAATTAAAGATTATTTTATTTTTAATATATTATAATAAGTATAAAATTATAATATTTTTATAAATTAAAGATTGTTTCATTTTTAATATATTATAATAAGTATAAAATTATAATATTTTTATAAATTAAAGATTATTTCATTTTTAAAATTATAAAATTATAATATTTTTATAAATAAAAAATATTTTCATTTTTTTAAATTATAAAAATATAAAATTATAAAAGTTATATAAATAAAAAAAATATTAAAAAAAGTTAAAATTAACCTGTAACAGTTACTTTTAACATTTTATCGCCTTGTTTTATGGAGTTTACAACATCCATTCCAGAGATAACTTTTCCAAATACTGTATGAACTCCATCAAGATGTGGTTGAGGAGAATGAGTTATGAAAAATTGGCTTCCTCCAGTATCTTTACCTGCATGAGCCATAGATAAAGCTCCAGTTCCATGTTTATTATCATTTATTTCACATTTGATTTGATATCCTGGACCACCAGTTCCATTTCCAACTGGACACCCACCTTGGATTACAAAATCATCAAGAACTCTGTGGAAAGTTAAACC
>WRCI01000038.1 GCA_009784145.1 Methanobrevibacter sp. | reverse complement strand
TTAATAATATTTTAAATTAATTATTAAATTGTTATATAAATAATATTTTAAATTAATTATTAGATTGTTATTATAAATAATATTTTAAATAATTATTAATTAATGTTTATATTGGATTGGTACTAATATGTACATTTTTGAATAATAATGAAAATAATGAACAAAATATACTGATTCACAATAGATATTAATAAAAATAGAAAAAATACTTAAAATGATATCATTAAAATAATATTATTAAAATAAATATAAAATTAATAATTTATTCTATTAAATATAACATTAAAAATTATATTTTTAATCATATTTAAATGATTCTATTTTTAAACCATTTCTGATAAAATAAATTTAAAAAATATAAACTATTATATAAACTATTAAATACCATTTCACTCAAATGAAAAACTATCAAAAATAATTATTATTAATTAAAAATGCTCACAATAGCTTTGAAATCTACATTTATTGCATTTATTATTATTTTTCGTTGGTATGAATGGTTTAATTCCTTCAAAAAGACCATGCATCCTATTGATTAAAAATTTAATTTTTTCTTCATTATTTTCATCAAACTCTTCAATCCAAAATATATTATCTGTTCCTCTCTCACGTAAAGCTGCTTTTATTTTTCGATTATCTTTTTTTGGAGAAGATAATGTAGTTTGATTATTATCTGAATTAATGTTAATCATGAATTTAAAAGCTAAACAATATGCTAAAACCTGATTAATAGTTGAAGGATAAGGAATTTTTCCAGGTTTATCATCAATAATAATAAAATCATCAGGAGTCATCCATATTTCATCAATAAAACCTCGAATTCCATATTCTGGAGCTACTACAAACATTTCTCTTGATATAGCTGCTTCTTTTTTTGATGTTTGAATAATTTCATCAAATGTTGTTGGAACTGCATCTTCTTTAAATTTATCCTCAAGTTTTTGATGTTCATTTGTTCCGAAAACCATAGCTTGTGTTGGTGCAGTTTCTATTCCCTTTAAATACTGAAGATATAAACTATATTCACAATAACCTTGTTGATTTAACCAGCTAATTGGAAAGTTATTTTTTCCTTCAATAATTTGAATTCCTTTAATTTTAGGATGATTTATACTATCATACTTTATATTTGGATTATTAATTAATTTGTTTTTCATGACAATTCCTTTATTTTAGATTATTCTATGATAATATTTATTCTAAGATATTAATAAATTTTTTATTGATTTTAAAAAATAATAAAAGTTTAAGTCTATTAAAATATTTTCATTAATTATAATAACCCTTCTTTTCAAAATAACATTAATTAATACTTTTTATTAATAATTTCATAAACTTTATAAGTAATAAAATCATAAACTATAGTATGACAATTTTGATTTTTGGTGATGAAAGTGGTGATTTAGGTCTTAAAGGTTCTCATTATTTTATATTATCATCAGTAATATTTTCAGATGAAAATGAATACAAAAAATTAAAATATCTTCTAAAAAATGTTAGACGTCATAAATTTCACAAAATTTTAAAAACCCAAAAAGAAATAAAAGGATATAAGTCGTCAGATGAATTAATTTTCTATTTATTTGAAAAATCAGAACAAATCGACTTTAAAGCATATTCTATTGTGTTTGACAAAAAGGAAATAACTAATAGATTAATGCTAAATAATCATAACCAATACTCCATATATTCAAAATTAGTTTTTAAACTTTTAAAAGGAATAAATCTAAAAAATAATTTCAATTTAATATTAGATCAGTTTATACTTCCTACTAATGAAAAAGACTTTAAAAAAACCATGATTGATGAACTTGGGCATCTTGTTCATAAATCAAAAATACATCATAGTAACTCTGAAAAATGGAAAGGAATCCAATTTGCAGATTTAATAGCTTGGAGTTGTTTTCAAAGATTTGAAAGAAATAAAACAAAATATTTAGAAAAATTAAAAGATAAACATGAAAATTTTTATTTTTAATATTAATATAACATTTTAAGTAATAAAAATTAGTTTTAATATTGATACATGATTAAATATAGAAAAATAGTTCCTAAAAATAAAATAGAAGTCCGTGCCCTATAACCACAATATCAACTTAATGACTTCGCCACCTTTAGGCAACTGAGTTATAAGGCCTTACACAGACAACTAATTATATTATATTATTAATAATATATATAATTTTCCTTTTTTTATTTTTAATATATTATAAAATATATAAAATATATTTAAATAATCATATACAATATATTTAGATTTTATAGAGCATATTCAGAAGAATATATAAAATATAATGTATAAAATATATTTATAAAATATATAAAAATATATAAAACTATACAAAAATCATAAACTATTAAATTAGATAAAATGAAAGAAAACACCAAAAGAATTATAATGATATTATTTTTAGTATTTGCACTACTTACAGTAGGTGGCAAGCTATTAACTGGAATAGATCAACAAGGTCCCCTATTTAACAATGATTCCTTAAATTCTCAAGCTAAATCCAATACAAACAATTACAACTTTAGTCAACATCGTAATGGAACAAATATTACTACAGAAAATTATGAAAAATACTATGAAGCTAAAGGACTTTGTAATCGTGTTATAGATGGAGACACAATAAATGTTGAAGGAGTAGGTAAAGTCCAACTTGTTGGAATAGATGCTCCAGAAGTAGGTCAGCCAGGATTTGATAATTCTACTCAGTTTGTAAAAGATATGTGTCTTGGAAAAACTGTATATCTTGATATTGATGATGCAAGAAATAGAGACAAATATGGCAGAATATTAGCTATAGTATATGTTGATGGATATAACATAAATGAAGAATTATTAAAAAGAGGTTATGCTCAAATAATGCATATCCCTCCATCAGAATTCGATCCTTATACATGGCTTGATAATTAATAATTAAGAAACTATAATTAGACTTTCTTACATTAATTAAAAAACTATAATTAGGCTTTCTTACATTACTTAAAAAACTATAATTAGGCTCTATTACTAGGATAAATATTATAATTTCAATTTTACCCTAAACTATAAGCATCTACTACATTAAATTTAAATATTATAATTTCAATTTTACCCTAAACTATAAGCATCTACAACATTGAATTTGATATTTTCATCTTCTAAATTTTTTATGATTCCTTTAGCCATATCTCCAACTACTAAAACAAAAACATTTAATCCTTTTTTTGCTGCAGATATACTTGAGGCAGATATTGCAAATTCAATGTCAATTGGAATATTTAGTTTATTAGCTACAGCACGAGAAACAGTACCCATAGCTCCAAATTTATCTATTTTTTCAATTCCAAACTTTTTATAATCAGATTTATAAATCAATTCAACTAAATCAAAATCAGTACTACGAGATCCTCCTTGTTTTATAGTTGGAAGAGTAATAATAATAATCTGACCTTGTTTTAAATCAATGGTTCCAGTAAGAGAACTCAATGGAACATCTTCTCCTAAACTCACATCATGTAAAACTTCAGCATGTGCACTTTGATTAGATTTATTTGCAAAAAGAATCCCATCTTCCATGAACAAACCTACTTCATCTCCTTCTTTTAAGTTTTCCTTAGCTATAGCTGGCCATATAGATTTATAATAATTCATTGTTTCTAAAACTTCATCAGAATATTTTCTAAGAGTTATAGCATCTTTTTTAACTTTAATTATTCCTTTTTGAGTTATTTTATAAGGAGCTCGCCCATCTTTGGAGTTTATGTATCCTTCATCAACCAATGTTTTTATGTTTTCAGATACAGCCTGAACAGTTATTCCAAGACGTTCAGCTATATCCTTTTGACGCAAATGAGGTTCTTGCTTAGATATTTCACTTAATATCTGAAAATGTGTCATTTCTCCTCTTTTTTTAAATATTTTCATATTATCACCTCAAAAAATAAATAATTCCCATCATATTTACTTTTAATTTTCCAATCCTATTTACTTTTAATTTTCCAATCCTATTTACTTTTAATTTTCCAATCCTATTTACTTTTAATTTATTTATTAAAATAATAGATATATGAATAAATTATATGATTATTTTATTTAAATAAGCTACTATAAATTACACAGACAAAGTAAGAATTTTTTTAATTATATAACTCCTGTAAGTACACTATTAAATTTTGTTAAAAATTCTTCTTTTTTATTCAATGGAATATAAGCACCACAAGCTACAGAGTGACCTCCACCACTACCTCCAACAGACTGAGCTATTTTTCTTATTATATTTCCAAAATGTATTCCATCATATGCAAGAAGTCTAGAACATCGAAGAGAAACTTTTAAACTCTCATCTTCATCACTAACTTGAGTAAATCCAATCATTGGTTTTCTCCAATCTCCGTAGCTAAGAATCATACCTGCCACAGTTCCAACTACTTGACTTTTTATTCCATCACCATTAAAATATTGGATGTTCTCTAAGTTTTTTATCATGTCCTCTTCTTCAATTCTTTGAATATTTTGAGCTAAATAGGTTCTGTGTTCTTTGGAAATAATTTCAAGTTCATCAAGAGCAGAAGTTCTATCTCCTTTAAGTATTCCCAAAGCAATATCTTCCCTATTATTTCTAGTGCAAGCATTCATTGCTGTTGAAAACTCAGAAGCATCTCTAAGGAAAGTGTGGTTTTCCTCCATAATAAATTCATAAGAATCAGCAACTACTAACTTTGGAACATATTTTATATATTTTTTAGGAACTTCTTTTGAAAGCATCCTTACAAGTTCAGAAAATAGCTTTCCTTTTTCATCCTTGTCTAAATCACTGAGAGTTCTAGACCTATCCCCTACCTTTCTTGAGATTCCAAGATCTTTCATCAAAGCTATAGATTCAGTTCTATTATTTGTAATTGGAAGATTAACATCTCCAAAATAAGATAAAGCTACAAAAAGTGGTCGAGTTTGTCTTCCATAAAGGGACAAATCACTAATAGATGATACATATCCTTTATTTATACTATCATTTAGCATGATAGAATTTAATCCTTCAAGCTTACCATTTCGACTATTTTGCATATCTCCAACAGCAGCAAGAACACCAATCCAACTTAAATCATCATAAGCAAATTCCTTTGCTAAAAAATAACTTAACCCCCCTCCAGATATATAATATGATCCATCAATACCATGATGAAGAGGATTTATTTCTAAATATTCATAAGAAACATTGTCTTTATAATTAAAATCTCTAAGAGGGGGATGATGGTCTAAAATAATAATTTTTGAAGAATTTTTAGCTAACTTATCTATATTTTGACCAGAACCTAAATCAGAAAATATAGTTAGTTCATTATTAAATTCTAAATTTTCAAGTTTGTCTAAACTAACTATTTCCACTTCATGATCTTTATTTTGCCTGTCAAGAATAGTAGATAATATAGCTCCTGCAGATATTCCATCACAATCATTATGACTATATATTTTAATATCTTCAGAAGATTCAATCATTTCTTTAGCTCTACTAAATGATTTTTTCATTTTAAAAGGCATTTCATCCATTTTTTCACTTAATGTTATTAAAAATTAATATAAATTATTATAAATTAATATAAACTGTTATAAATTAATATAAATTATTATAAATTGTTTTAAATTGTTATAAATTAATATAAATTACTAATTTTATCTTATTTTAGCATATAAATTAAAATTATATAAAAATTATAAAATTATATAAATTAAAATTATATAAATTAAAATTATATAAATTAAAATTATATAAAATAATCTTATATAAAATACAAGATTATATAAAATTATATAAAAAATTATGTAAAAATTACAAAACTATTAAAACTATTAAAATCGTTAATTAAAATATTTACTTAAGCCACTTGCTTAAAAACAATTATTTCTGTCTTAAATCCTTTATTGTTTCACTAATTTTAATTAAAACACTATTTTTAGATATATCTTCTCTTTCAATAATGACTCTACCAGATTCTTCCCACCAAAATCTAGGATAAGACTTATCATCCTCAGTCTTAGGACTTAACTTTAATTTATTCGCAGCACGTGAAATTTCAGTTAACTTTGGACTGGAAACTGCATCACTTTTATTGATTCTTCGCCCTTCTTTTTTAGTTCTATTAGAATCTATATACACAGGCCATATAATTGTTTCCACAATATCATCTCTTAATCATCATATAATTAAAATCTATTCATAATATAACTAAAAATCTATTCATATAATTAATTAAGCTAATTTTTAACTAATATGATTATAATTTTTATCTTTCATTAATAACTTCTGTTCTAGAAATTCTTCCTAAAATTCTTTCATTAGAAGATCCAATTAATCTTCCAATAAGTAAATCAATTATTATAGGAACCCAATAAATCTTTGATAAATTTCGTAAAATAGCTTGTTTATATGTAACTTTACCGAAATAGTTAAAATTCAATGTTGAAACAACTTCCAAAAACAATAAATGTTTTCCAACTGTAGCTCCCCTATTCACTTCCAGTATGACAAAATAAATAAATCCTACAACTGGTGCAAGAATTATAAATTCATATGCGAAAGATATTATAGATGGGAAAATAAAGTACAAAATCTGTACTATAACCCACATAATTGCTGAAACAACAAAATAATCCGCTATATATGCTAAAACTCTTTTTGTAAATATACTAACCATATTAACACCAAATGATGTAATCTATTTGAATAATATAATATAAATCTAATTATAATATAAATCTAATTATAATATAATTCTAATTATAATATAATTCTAATTATAATATAAACTCAAATTATAATATAAACTCAAATTATAATATAACTATAATCATAATATTAAATAAATTTTATTAATAATAAATAATAATTAAATCAATGCTTTATTAACAAACTCTTGGAACTGGGTCTGCAATTGGAGACTCCAATATTCTTTGACCACCAACAGCTGTTTCTATTAAAACATGGTTTTTCTCACTTTCAATAACTTCTCCAATAATAGCTGCATCTTTACCATATTTATCTTTATGTATGGCTTCTAATATTTCTTCAGCTAAATCTTTTTTAACACCCATTACAATTTTACCTTCATTAGCTACTTCATATGGATCGATTCCAAGCATATCAGACACAGCTTTAACTTGTTGTTTTACAGGAATTGCTTCATCATTAAGAAGAACCCCAACACCAGATTTATTTGCCATTTCATTAATAGCATTAGCCAAACCTCCTCTTGTTGGATCTTTCATAGCTGTAACTCCTCCAATTTCAAGAGCTTTTTCTACCATTCCCCACACTGGAGCAACATCAGATTTAAGGTCTGTCTCAAATCCAAAACCTTCTCTAAAAGACATTAAAGACATTCCATGATCTCCAACACTTCCAGTTAATATTATTTTATCTCCAACATTTAATCCAGAATCTTGAATAGCTTTTCCTTTTTCTACAACACCAATACCTGTGGTAACAATAACCATTTCATCGATTTTATCTTGTTCCATCACCTTAGTATCCCCAGCTATCACTGCAACATCTGCTTCACCACAGGTTTCATCCATAGATTTAATGATTTTATCAAGATCTTCAATAGAAAAACCTTCTTTAATAATCATTGCATTTGTAATAGCTAATGGTTTTGCCCCCATAACTGCTACATCATTAATAGTTCCAGCTGCAGAAATTCGACCTATATCCCCACCAGGGAAGAAAAGTGGACTAATTGTATGACCGTCAGTAGTAACAACAATTTCATAATCTCCTAAAGGAATTGTAGCCCCATCATCAAGAGCATCAAGACCAATTCCACCATTTACTGATTTCTTTGAAATATTTTTAAGAATGGTTTCAGAGATAAGTTTTCCCATAACCTCTCCACCAGCACCATGCGACATTCCTATTTTCATTGTATTCTCCTTATATAATAATAAAAATTAAATAAAACAATCTAAATCTAATAAATTTGAATAAATTTCTAATAAATTTTATAATGTATTTCTAATAAATTTCTAATAAATTTTATAATAATTTAATTTTATATCAATTATTTATTATAAATATTTATATGAAAATTATCATTATTAAGTTTATGTAAGATAAATATATCGATTAAATATATTCAAATGAAAAATACTAAAAAAAAGAAGTGAAATCCTATTAAAAGGATTTTTGCCTATCTTAACCTATATAATAATTCTATTTAACTATATAAATTTTACTATTTTTAATATATTTATCTATTAATCTACTTATAATTTGGCTTAGATAAATAGAAAACCTTGAAGTCCTCTAAAAAAAGTTATAATAGCTAGGCAAATAACTTAGCTACTTAAAACTAATTATTCTAATAATTTTTTAGCTTCTGGAAAATTAACTTCATATATATGGGCACTAATTGAATGAATTGTAATAGATTCAATAGCTGCATTCACCTTTTCAGAAACATACTGAGCTAAATAAGTAAGACCTACAGCATTTGGAAACCATGCTCCATAAATATCATGACTTCTCCAAAGAGCAGTTGTATAAAGCTTATCATTCCTTATTTTAAAATCCACAAGAATCATACAAGGAACTTCATCATTTTTTGAATCAATAACTTGATCCCAGGTTATAGAAATGGCTCTTCTAGATTCACGACAATTATTCAACCTATCAATAGCTTCATTAATTTGATCAACGTCATCAAAATGAGCTCGAAGTCTATTCCCATAAGTATAAATAAAACCTTGCTTATCATCACTAATAAACTGTTCACTATAAGTTTTTAGTTTATCTCCACTCCAAAAATATCCTTCAGGAACACGAATATCTAAAATATCTAAAGATTTTGATTTAATATTAAAAAAATCACTATTATCCTTTTTACCCAAAGGTTTTTTAATAGACACAAGTACATTTAACATCTCTTTAGTCAATGATCCCCTCTCATCATTAACATCTTTACCTTCTTTCATTATTTTTTTAACTAATGTTTCCCATCCATCAGCTATTTCATCAACTTCTATTAAAGCAGCCATTTTATTTCACCAAAAGCATATTAATTAAGATTATACTTGTTTTATATTTTAAAATATTTATAATTTTAGCAATTAACTAAAAATAATTTTTTTATAATTTGATAATAAATACAATCCAACAAGAAAATTTATCAAAAAGAACTCAAAAAGAACTCCTCAAAAAGAACTCCTTAAAAAGAATTCCTCAAAAAGAATTCCTCAAAAAGAATTCCTCAAAAAGAATTCCTCAAAAAGAATTCCTCAAAAAAGAACTCCTCAAAAAGAATTCATAGCTTCAACCATGTTTTTAAGCTTAGAAAAAGCTATTTCATCAGAAAATAATCGCATACCACAATCAGGATCAATGAAAAGGTTTTCTTTACCTATTATATCAATCCCTTTTTCAATGATTTTAGTTATTTCTTCTACAGATTCAACATCCTGTTTTTTAGTGTCAATAACACCTAAACCAATTTTTTTATTAGACCCTTTTAAATCATCTGAATATTGAGCTAAAACTTCTAAATTATTAGGATGACCTGCAAACTCACAATCAATAATATCTATATTAAATGTAATAAAATCCTTAAAAACAGCTTTAACATCTCCACAAGAATGTAAAGATACTGGAATAGTTAACTCATCAACAATAATATCAATAGCTTTTTTAGCTGTTTTCATGTCAATTAATCCTGTGGAAACAAAAGGTTCATCAATTTGAATTATTTTTGCACCAGCTTTTTCAAGAGAAATACATTCCTCTTTTAGTGCATGAGCCATATCTATAATAGCTATGTTTTTATCTTTATAAAAAGAACCTAATCTTGAAGATTGAACTATGGTGGAAGGACCTGTAATAATGCCTTTAACGCCTTTTTTTGCTTTTTCTTTAGAATCCATACCTGATTCATCTAAAAAATTATTCATATATTTAATAGCTAATTTTAAATCATTAGCTCCAATAGATTTATATGGTTTATTTATTTTAGAATCAATAATCCAAGCGTTTCCTTCCTTTGTAAATCCCGGAACATACTTTGCAAACATTTCAACCATTTCACCTCTAACTTGACCATCAGAGATTATATCTATTCCTGCCTTTAATTGAGATTCAACAGCATGCTGAATAGCTATTTTACATGAGTCATAAGCACCAAAAGTTGATAAAATCTTATCTTTCATAGATTTATTATTTTTAATAATAACTGGATAGCTACCTACAACTGTACTTATCATCTGATTCACCAATGAATATGTAATTAAAATTAAAATAAATTTGAATTAATTGAATAAATTAAACACTATTTAAATATTTAAACTTATATTAATAAATACTCCATAAATATATAAAATTATATTAAAATATATAAAAATATACTAAATTATATAAAATTATATTAAAATATATAAAAATATACTAAATTATATAAAATTATATTAAATTATACTAAAATATATAAAAATATACTAAATTATACTAAAATATATTTAATTAAAATTTAATAAGACTAAAATTATAATCCACAGAAGAAAATTGAATAAAATAAAATTAAAATAACACTAATAAAGACAATGAAAACTTTTATTATTTATCAATAGCTATTTTCCTAATATTTTCAATTTCCTCAACATCAACAGGTAATTCTATTGCTGCTGTTCCATGACATGGTTTTGTATAAGAAACAATTATAGTTCCTTTATCATTATTAACTCCAACTGGTATTGGAGGAATTCCTATAATACGAACTCCCAAAACTTTATCCCCTGGATTTATATAAAGAACTTCAGTAGCTCTTTCTTTTATAATTTTTGCACAATCTTTAAATCCTGCTCGTGAGAGTAAAATTTCATAATCATCAGATTCTTGAAGATAAGTTTCTAAACAAAATGACATAAATTAACACCACATAAACAAATAAATTCAATCTACACTAAATCTTTCAAAACCCTATCAAATTTAACTCTAAGAGGAGTTGGGTTATGGAAAGCTCTAACTGCTACAATCTTTGCATCAGTATTTTCAGCCACCATACTTTTAAATTCTTCTAACAAATCAGCATCCTTTTCAAATACTATAGCTATTGACTCACATTGTAAAATATGATAAAATGTTATAAAATAAGAAGCAGCTGCATCTTTATGAACAAAACCAACTAACAAATCATATTTATCTTGTTCTAATCCATCTAAACAAGATTCTATATCTATTTTATTTTTTATATAATAATTTTCAGGATCTGAAACTTCTAAAAGTTTAGTTGCTGCTGGAGTACTAGCCATTGTGACATCATACTCCATTTTTGATAATTTATGAGATGCATAAACAGCCATTGGAGTTTGAGAAGGTGATTCTGGACATCCCAATAATATTAGTGCTTTTTTCATCTATTTCCCTCATTTTTCATAAATATTCAATTATTTTAATAAATATACAATTATTTTAATAAATATACAATTATTTTAATAAATATACAATTATTTTAACAAAAATTCAATTCATTTAATACTCAATTACTTTTAATAAAAATTTACTTATTTTAATAAAAATTCAATTCATCTAATACTAAATTACTTTTAATAAAAATTTACTTATTTTAATAAAAATTCAATTCATTTAATATTCAATTATTTTCATAAATATTTAATTCATCTAATACTAAATTACATTTAATAAATGTTCAATTACGCTTTAAAGACACTGCATGACCAACAACAAGTGCGGCTAAGAAAATGAATGTTAATAAAGCCATTCCATTAATAGAACGATTAAAAATAAACATTCCTACAATCGCTT
>WRCI01000037.1 GCA_009784145.1 Methanobrevibacter sp. | reverse complement strand
TCAACTTATCATTGTATTAATTTTTAATAAATTTCTTTTGTTTTATATTTAATTTAATTATAAGATAAATTATCCAAAAATGATAATTTTAAATAGATAAACATTAAATATAAATATGGAATAATTGAATATTAATATAATTAAAATAAATTAAATGATTTATATAATATAAAATAATTAATTAAATGATTTATACTAATAAAAATAATATAATTGAATATTTATACTGATTAAAATAAATTAAACTATTAATTTAATTTATATTTATCTAAATTAAGTATATTATAATAATTTGTGAGTGTTATAATGAAAGATAAACTTATGGAACCATTACTTATATTTGTTCGTGGCTTACTTATGGGGTCTGTGGAAACAATTCCTGGTGTTTCTGCTGGAACTATTGCTTTAATCACAGGAATATATGAAAGAATTGTGCATAGCATAGGAAAATTAAAGTTTTCTTTTGTAAAACCTTTGTTTAAAGGTGATTTTTCAGGGTTTAAAAAGAGTTTTATTGATGAAATTGATTTTCAATTATTTATCCCAGTTTTATTAGGTATGGCTATTGCTGTTTTAAGTTTTTCAAAGATTATAGAGTTTTTAATTGAATCTTATACATCATTTACTTTTGCTTTCTTTTTAGGTTTAATTCTTGCGTCTGCTTATATTCTATACACTCGAATTGTTCATTTTTCACCTAAACTGCTTATTCTCACTGTTATTGGTTTTGTTTTATCTTTTATATTTGTTGGATTAAATCCTATTGCTGCAGATCACTCTCTTCCAATAATATTTTTTTCAGGAATGATAGCTATTTGTGCTATGTTACTACCTGGAATTTCTGGAGCTTTTGTTTTAGTTCTTTTAGGACAATATAAACATATGTTAACTGCTTTAAATACTTTGAATTGGACTGAAATTATTACTTTTTGTTTTGGTGCTTTAATTGGTATGTTAGGATTTTCTAAAATTTTAGATTATTTATTACAACATCATGAAGAGGTAACCATGGCTATTTTAATAGGAGTTATGATTGGAACATTAAGAATTCCTTTTGATGAAGTAAGTTCTAATTTAAGTGGATCTCTATTTGAAATACCAGTTTGTGTAATTTTAGCAATAATTGGTTTTGTTATAATTGTTTTACTTGAAAGAAAGTTTAAATATATTGAATAGACTTTTGTTTATTTGATTATTTATTTTTTTATTATTTCATTTTATTATGTCTTATTTTTTAGAATTTTATTATATAATTAAAATTTTTATTTTAAATGATTTTTAATGTTTTTTAAAATTTGGAATATGTTATTACAATTCTTATTTTTAATATGATTTTTCTTGTTTTTGAAATTTTAAGTATGTTATTATAATTTTTATTTTAATTATTACTAAATTTGTTTTTAAAATTTAGAACATTATTATTACAATTATTACTTTATTTATTATTATATTGATTTTTGAAATTTATACCCTATTTATTACAATTCTTATATTAATTATTATTTTACTAATTTTCAAATTAAATTCCTTAAAAAATTTGAAAAATTTACTTCGTTAAACAATAGTATAACGAATTTAATTAAATCCATAATTTAAAAATCATCAAAACTTGTGTAAATTAACCAATACATATATATGTCAAACACTATTTACGTCTATTTTTAAGATTTTTAAAAATCAAACAAGAATTAAAATTTTTACACTTGAAATGCACCTTTAATAAAAATGTTTAATTAATTATTAAATATCATAGATTTTTCTAAAAATAATTAAAATTATATAAAAAGTAATAAAACATAATAAATTATAAAGTAAAATTATTATTAATAATAATTAATATATAAATATTACAAAATAAGTAAATTTTCTATTTTATTTAGGTTTAAGTACTTTAGAAAAAATTAATATTTTTATTATAATTTTTATTATAAATTATTTTAAAAAATTTTATTACAATTCAAATTTATTACTAGAAAATTTTAATAAAAAATATAAAATAAAAATATAATTGTATACAATTTATTAAAAATATAATTTTAATCTAATTATTAAAAACATAAATGCAATATAATTAAAGATATAATTTTAGTATAATATATAAAAAATCAAATAAAAATTATCATATTCCAATTAACTCAATTTCACCTGTAGAATTATTTAAAACTCCTTGAACAATTAAATAATCTATAACATTATTAACTCGTCCAGAAGTCTTTTTTGAAGCAATTTTAAAACCAAAATTTTGAGCAACTTCTTTAATAAGAACTTTAGGATCAATAGGATTGATAAATTTTAAAACTAATTTAATATTTTCTTCAATTTCTTCATTAGCTATTAAATCAATATTAGGTTTAACCCTTTTTCTAACAGAAATATTAGATATATCACTAGAAAATATAAAATCATCTATTTTAAAAATTAAGTTTTCATTTTCTGCAATAGAAATACCTTTGTTAACTGTATTTTTTAATTTAGGAGTTGCTCTTTTTATATGGGAGAATTCTTTAATTCTTGTTATAATTTCATCAATATGTATAGGTCCTTCTATTAAGGCAATATGTTGGATAATTGATGATAACTTAGTACTTGATGCATTATAAAAATCTTTAGAAGTTCCAATACCAACATCTTTTGTGTAACTGTATGGTATAATCAAATCATCAATAGTTGTATGTTTAGAAATAGATTTTCTAGTATCAACTTCTTTAAATTTATTACCTTCTTTATTTCTTTCTTGTTCAACTTTAATATAATCTTCATTAACATCATTAATTAAATTGTCTAAATTATCATTGCTAGGATAATGTTTTTGATTTAAGCTATCTTTATTATTTAAAGAATAATTTCTATGATTTGAAGGGTAGTCTCTATTACTTAAATGATTATTTCTATAATTTGAACCATAATCATCATTATCATTGTTAGGATAGTTATTTTCATCATATTCATTAATATCATTTTTTGTTCTATCAATAACAACATAATTTTCAGGAACACTTGGATTTTCTATTTCTTTTAAAGATTCATTTATATATTTAACTCCATTTTTAATTTCATGGATTGATTCAGAAACAGATTTCATACGATTTTTAATGTTTTGAGATTCACCTTTCTCTTTTTTAGACTTCTCATATTGAATAGCATTTCGTCTAAGAGGACTATTAATATCATCAATTCCTTCATAACTATCTTCATCATAACCATTAGCAGTAGACCCCTGATTATTTTCATCCTCAGAAATATTTTCAATATTTTCATTTATACTTTCAGAAACAGACTTCTCAGAAGCATCATTTATATCAGAAACATTATTAGAAGAATCAGAATTACCAATCACTTTGTTAATTTCTAGTTCTAACTCGTCTTTTTTAAGTTCACTGTTAATTTCATCAGAATCAAATTCATCATAATTTATTTCATTAGAATTAATTTCAGAATGCTTATTATCAATATTCTGACTTATATTTTTGTCAATAATCTTATCAATAAGTGGTTTTTGGGAATTGATTTCATTTTGTTTTTGAAAATTGATTTCATTTGAATTTTCTATGTTATTATTATCAATAGATTTTTTTTTATTGTTTATTTCAGTATTAAAACTATTTTCATCATCAAAGTCTATGTTTAGATTAGATCTGAATTTAATTCTTGGTTTTTTCTTTTTAGCTGATTTTTCCTTAGATTTATCATTAACTTTTTTATCAAAATTAATTTCTTCACTAACAATCATTTCTTCATTAACAGCCATTTCTTCATTAACAGCTATTTTTTCGTTATTATTAGCTTCTTCAAGAATCAAATCATCTATATCAACATTTTCTTCTAAATTTGTAATTGCATCAATAGCTATTTCTTCATTATCTTTAAATTTGCCTTTAGAGATATTTTCATCGGTTTCAATATCATTTTCACTTTCAATATCTGATTCAGTTTCAATAGATTCCTCATTATCAAAATTTTCTTCAATATCAAAACCCTCTTCACTATCAAAAGATTCTTCACTATCCAAATATTCTTCACTATCAAAACTATCTTCACTATCAAAATCTTCCTCGTTTTCAGTGTTTTCTTCATCAGAAATTTCTTCATCACTTATAATTTTTTTAATTTCCATAGATTTAACTTCTTCAATGAAGGTTTTTGCTTTGGTTTCTTCAATAGCTGAAAGTAATTTTTCTTGAGCTAAATCTCTATTTCTATACCAATCAGTAGACCATAAATGATATAAATTCCAACCTAATCCAGTTAAAACTTGTTCCCTAAGTCTATCTCTGTCTCTAGCTACTTTAGAAGAGGAGTACATTCTTCCATCACATTGAACGCCTACAATGTATCTTCCAAGATTATTATTATCAACAATAGCTAAATCTACTCTAAAGCCTGCACAGCCAATATTTTTATCTACATTATAACCTTTTTCAGTTAGGAAAGTGTATATTGCATCTTCAAATGGTTCATCTTCTTCACTTTTATTAATAACATGTCCAAAAGATATATTCTCTGCATATTCTAAAAATTCTTTTAATGCTTTAACACCAAAAGGAGGATTTGTAGTTAAATGAATGTTATGTGCTTTAAAATTAGAGAATACTACACATTTTTCTCTAGCTCTTGTAACAAGCACATTTAATCTTCTTTCACCACCTTCTTGATTTAATGGTCCAAAGTTTAAAGACATTTTCCCATTTTGATCAAATCCATAACCAATACTTATTAAAATAACATCTCTTTCATCACCTTGAATAGTTTCAAGATTTTTAACAAAGAATCTTTCATCTAATTTATCAGAAAACAAAGGTTCAAGTTCAGGATGATTTTTTCTTTCAATTTCAAGCTCTTCTAAAATAGCATTCATTTGAGCTACTGAAAAAGTTCCAACACCTAAGCTTTTACTATCTCCATATTTTTTAAAATGATTAAAAATTTCTTTAACAACATTATGGGCTTCAAGAGGATTTGCTGATGATTTTCCACGTAAATAAATAGTATCTGAATCATATTTAAATTTTAATCCAAGTTCTTCAGTATTATGTGAAGGAGAAGGATAAACTAATAATTCATTATCATAAAATTCTTTATTGGAAACTGCAATCAATGATTCATGACGACTTCTATAATGCCATTTTAACATTTTTACTGGAAAAGAAAGTTTACACAGATGAAGAATACTTTCCATATCTAAAGCAGTAGCTTCTTCTTCAATAGTATCAATTCCAGTCATTTGATCAAAAAATGATGTTGGAGGTAATTGTTGAGTATCTCCCATAACAACAGCAGTTTTAGCTCTCATAAAAGCACCAAGGGCATCTTCTGGCTTTACCTGACTAGCTTCATCAAAAATAACAACATCAAATTGTAATTTAGGGTTTGTTGGATCTAAATATTGTGCAATAGACAAAGGACTCATCATAAAACAAGGTTTTATTTGTTTAATTAAACCTCCAGATTTTTCAAGAAGTGTTCTAACTGGAAGATGACCTCTTTTTCTTGTAAATTCACCCGCTAATGTTTTAGCTTCAGGGTTTTCTCCAGCTCCAAATACTTGAGGAATTTTTTTATTTAATTTTTGGAAAATTCTTCTACGATTAATTTCAATGATTTTTTTATCAAGTTCTTCAAATTCAGTGATTTTATTTTGATGTAATTCTCCAATAAAAGTAGATAATGCTTGATTTTCACTAAAAACTATATTTAAAAGACTATCTGCAAAATTTCCAAGAACTAATGGTTTAACATCATCTTTACTAATATTCCTTTTTTCTATTGTATCAACAAATAAACTAGAAGCATTAGCTAAACATGCATTTTTCTTATTTAAATACTGAGACCATAAATGTAAACTTGAAAGTTGCCCTCTCCAAGTATTTAGTTGTTTTTCCCATTTTTCAAAAGGAACATCTTTAGTTTCTTTTTTGAAAATTAATTTACTTCTAGGATTTAATTTAGATTCTAATTTAAGAAGTTTTTTAGTAAAATTATTTCCTGCTTTAATGAAATCTTTAATTTCACCACTAGAATCTATACTAAAAAGCTCATTAGAAAGTAGTTCAATAGTTGTTTCACTATAAATACCTTCTTTTAATAAGTGGTTGAAATTTCTTATCCAATTACTTGCTTCTTTTAAATCAACAATCGATGCATCTAAATGCCATAACTCACCAAAATACTGAATTCCAATTTCATCAAGCTCATGAATTTCTTTTCTAAATGTAATATGTTCTCTAGCTTTTTTAATATCATTTAAAGCTTTTTTATCATTAGGAATACTTGTTTTTGATTTATAAATAAATTTAAGTTCTTCTTCATAATCATTATTTCTAAATAGTTTAAATCGTTTATTAACAGATTTTTCAAGGGTCTCTATAAGACTATCTAAATCTTCACTAAGAATATTATCATTAAACTTATTCATGACTTTAGCTGTCATTTGATATACTTCAAGCTTTTCAATTAATGAATTAGCTTTTTTAGGATTATTTAACCAAGATTTATTTGTTAAAATAGAACTATCAACTAAATGAATACTTTTATCATTTAGAAGATTTAGAGAATCTATTGATTTTTCATATTCTCTTAAAGTGTTTGGAATTTTAACACCAAATTTATTATAAAGATGTTCAGCTTCTAAATTAAATTCATCTAAACCATCAACCGTTTCCTTAATAAGCATTTCAATTTCTCTTAAGTCTGAAGGAAGCAAACTTTTTGGACTACAATTACCCCAAGGGTTATTATTAGCTATAGTTCCATGAAGCTCTGCTAAATTTTCAAGATCAATAATTATGTCATCTAAATCTTTAACAGTAAAATTTTCAGGAGATTCAAATCTAACAAGAGCTAAAAAAGAATTTTTATCATCCCTCTTTTTCTTTGAAAAATATGCATCAGCAGATTCTTTCATTCCATATAGCTCAAATGGAGACATATTAACTCCATAATCTGGGCGATGAATAACATCTGCGTATTCATCTAATTGACGACGTAAAGTTTCTAACTTTCTTAAAATTTGATTTACTTTAATATCTTCCATAGACCTAACATTCAATGCTTTTTGAAGATCTTTAAGAAGTTTTCTTCGCCTTGTTTTGTGACTATGAAGCTCTAGTACAAATTTACCTAATCCCACACTATCTAATCTGTTTTTTACTACCTCAAGAGCAGCCATTTTTTCACTAACAAAAAGAACACTTTTTCCAGAAGCAAGTAATTCAGCAATTAAATTAACAATAGTTTGAGACTTACCAGTTCCAGGAGGACCTTCTACCACAAGATTTCTTCCAGCTTTAACATCTTCAATTACAGCTATTTGGGATGAATCTGCATCAAGAACTTGATACATATCTTTGTAAAGTAGTTCTTTATCAATATCTTCTTCATTAAAAGCAAATTCATGTTTGTTTTTACTTGGATTGAATATAGCTTCTATAAGTTCATGTTTTGTTAAATCAACATTTTCTTCCCAACTCTCAGGGTTTAAATCATTATACATTACAAATTTAGTAAATGAAAAAAATCCAAGAGCAATATCATTGTTCACTTTCCAATTTCTCCGACTAGAAATAGCTTTTCGAATATCTTGAATATAATGTTCAACACCTTCAATATAAGAAGTGATTTTAAATTCAGGTAACTCTATTCCTTCTTCAGCTAATTTTCCTTGAAGTGAAATGTTTGTTTGAATATCTTCTTGATTCCAACTTATGTAAAATGATTTTCCAACTTTTTTACGTTCCATAGTGACTGGAATTAGAATTAATGGAGCTAAATGAACATCTTTTGGTTTTATATTATCTCTCCATTCTAAAAATCCCATAGCTAAATACAAAATATTATAACCTTGTTCTTGAAACATTGTACTAGCTTGTTGATTAATATAAAATAATCTCTTTTGAAGTTCATTTGGAGTTAAATCTGCCTTTAAAGACATATCTCCCTCAGAAAAAATACTTAAATCAATTGGAGGATGTTCCCATAAATTAGATATTCTAGATTTAATTCCTCTATTTTCATTTTCTGAAACTTGTTTATTATACCTTCCAGTATCTTTTTTATTTGGAACAAATTGCATCTTCTTTTTTTGTAAAATAAGTGTGTTATATATTTGTAAAGGAGTTTGATTGATTACTTCAATAGTTTTAGCCCTAGATTTAAAATTAAGAAGTTGATTTTTCAAAGTTAAATCTAATAACTTATTTCTTAAGTTAATGAACTCTTGAGTAATGTTATTTGAAGATGTTTTTCCCATTTATATCACTAAAAATTAAATAAATTTTACTAAGTCATTTATAAATACATTAGTTATTTATACACTCTATTATTAATAAACTTTTCTAATATCTTAAAACATAGCTTTTTTTATAGCTAAATCAAATATTCTTTTTAAATTAGATATGTATAATAAGTTCTTTTGAATTTTCATTAAACTAATTTATTATATTTTTTATTATATACTATATTATTATAAATTTTTTAAAATAAAAATTTTTTTAAATAAGAATATTTTTTTAAATAAGAATATTTTTTTAAAATAAGAATATTTTTTTAAAATAAGATTATTAATAAATTTATCTAAAAAATAAAAATAATAGATATATAAATGAATATAATATAAAAAAAAGATAATATAAATGAATATATAATAAAAAAAGATTTAATAAAAGAATATATTATAAAAAAACATATTATACAATAATAAATTAAAAAATAAAAAATTAAAGAGAAAAATATAAAAAACTCTATTATAATTTCTCAATTGTTTTAACCAACAAATCAATGGTAGCTTCAATATCTTTCATACTAGCTATACTTACAGTTGTATGAATATATCTTGTTGGTACAGAAACAACACCTGTTGGAATTCCGTCTCTTGTTAAAATAATAGCTGAACCATCAGTTGTACCCCCTTCACTTACTTCAGGCTGATACTTAATATTATTTTCTTCTGCAGCTGAAATTACAAGATTTTTAACCTTTTCAGGAGTTATAATTCCTCGACCACTAGCATCAACAAGAACTACAGCAGGACCTTTGCCAATGAAAACTGGTGCTTCGTCTGGTTTAATTCCAGGATGATCACCAGCTATTGTCACATCTAAAGCAAAAGCTATATCTGGGTTTATTTTAAATGAAGAAGTTTTAGCTCCTTTTAAACCTACTTCTTCTTGTACAGTTCCTACACCATAAATAGTAGAATTTGAATCTATTCTTTTCATGGTTTCAATCATTATATAACAACCAATACGGTTATCTAAAGCTTTTCCCATAATAATATCATTGGGGAATTTTTCATAAGTGGCTTTAAAGCTAATTGGATCTCCAATAGCTATTAATTTTTCAGCTTCTTTTTTTGAAAAAACACCTATGTCAATAAACATATTTTCATATTCAATGACTTTTTTTCTTTCAGCAGCTTTCATTATATGAGGAGGTTTTGATCCAATAACACCAGTTATATCTCCGTCTTTTCCATGTATTGTTACTGTTTGATTTAATAGCATCTGATCATTAATTCCACCAATTTTAGAAAATTTAACAAATCCTTTTTTATCAATATGTCTAACCATTAGCCCTATTTCATCCATATGTGCAGCTAACATTACTTTTTTTCCTTTTTTGTCTCCTTTTTTTATAGCTATAACATTTCCCATTAAATCATCTTGGATTTCATCAACATAAGTTTCAAGTTCTTCTTTAATAATATCAACAATATTTCCCTCAAATCCAGAGATTCCATTGGTGCTTGACAATTTTTCCATTAAATCCATTTTTTCACCAAATTATAATTAAAATAATCTATATATAGTCTATTACAAAACTTTTTACAAAATAAATTATATTTATTTATATATAAACTTAAAATTTATTGAAAATTGTTAAGTAATGAACTATACAATAATCACAATGTATTATATAATAATATACAATAACATATACAAAATAATCACAATGCTTTATATCAGCAATATACAATGATTCATAAACAATAATCTCAATAATTATATAATTATTACAATGATTTATAAACAATAAATATTCCTATTACTATAAGAGCTATTTGTGGCCACATATCAAAAATAATCGGAGGAATTAACCCTAATTTTGAAGCAATCCATGTAATAGCCATTACAATCATTAAAATTCCAATAAAAATACCTGCTTTACTTATACTACTTTTTATTATTATAGGAATCTCATCATCATCTTCTATCATTTTATCACTCCAATTAACTAATTTTTTTTATATTATAATGAACTATTATATATAATTACTATTATAAAATTATTATATAGATTATTATATAAATAATTATATATTCTTAAATAAAATAAATAATTATATATAAATAAAATTTCTTTTAAATAAGATAATACTTCATAATTCTAAATATCAATAAATTTATAAACATTGCTACAATATTTAAAATATATATGATACCTAAAAACCATCCCAGATATGAATCTCTTATTTTAAGAGAAAAAATTAAAAAAGCTCATAAAGAAGGATATTTAGCTGAATCAGGAATGATAGCTCATGGTAGAGGAGAAGCTTTTGATTATCTTTTAGGTGAAAAAACTATTGAAACTGCATATAAATCTATTGAAGTAGGGGTAGCCTGTTTACTTTTAGCAAAAAAATCAGTAATTTCTGTAAATGGAAATAATACTGCATTAGCTATTGAAAATATTATAGAATTAGCTAATATAACTAATTCAAAAATTGAGATTAATTTATTTTATAGAACAGCAAAAAGAGTTTCTATTATTAAAGATTTATTTAAAAAATATGGTTATTATAATATTTTAGGTACAGATGATGAAAAACTTAAATATATTAATAGTATAGATTCTCCTAGAGCTACTGCAAGTGAAAAAGGAATATATTCTGCGGATGTAGTATTGGTTTCTTTAGAAGATGGTGATAGAACAGAAATTTTAACTAAAAGCGGGAAAAAAGTTATAGCTATTGATTTAAATCCTTTGTCCAGAACAGCTCAAACTGCAGACATTACAATTGTAGATAATATAGTTAGAGCTATTCCTTTAATGATAGATTTAGCTAAAAAATATAAATTAAAAAGTGATGATTGCTTAAAAAATTTAGTAAATGATTTTTCTAATGAAGATAATCTAAAATCTTCATTAAAATCAATTGAAATAAAAGAATAAGATTGTTGTATATATTTTTATTATTATAAAATATATTAAATATCTGGTATCAAAATACAACAGTAAAAACACGACAGTAGAAAAATACAATACTAAAAATACAATTTAAAAACTATTATTTCATTTTTATAAATTAATTATAAATCATAACAATTATATGTTATTAAACATAAATATAATTACTTCAATGTACTGAATATAATTTTAAGTATATCAAAAAAATAAGGAGATTTAAAAAAACTTATAAATCATCTACAATTTTATTTTTAAATAATATAAAACAATTAAGGGATTATATGAAAATTATTGGTGTGTCTGGTCTTCCAGGTTCTGGAAAAAGTTTAGTATCTGAATTTGCTAAAACTAAAGGTATTTCTGTAGTTAGTATGGGAGATATTGTAAGAGAAGAAGCTGAAAAAAGAAATGAAGCTCCAGGAATAACTGCAGTTAATCTTAGAAAAGAACAAGGCGAATATGTCTTAGCTAAACTTACAATTGAAAAGATAAAGAAATTTTTAAATGATAATTTAAATGAGGATGATTTTAATAGTGACTCTGATGATGAACCTGAAAAAAGTGATTTATTATTAGTAGAAGGAATTAGGAGTCCCTATGAAGTTAATATGTTTAAAGAAAACTTTAATGATTTTATTATAGTTTCTGTTTTTTCTTCACCTGAAACAAGATTTAGAAGGTTGAAAAAAAGAAATCGTGAAGATGATTCTTTTAACTTAAAAGATTTCCAAAAAAGAGATCAACGTGAACTTAAATTTGGTATTGGTACTGTTATTGCATGTTCCGAGTTTATTATTATAAATGAAAGTGATATCTTCTATTATAAAAAACAATTCAGTGCATTTTTCCAAAAATACATTGATTAAAATAGTAAATTTATTAAAAGTAAAAGTAAGTTTATGAAAAGTAAATAGTAAATTTATAAAAAATAAGTAGTAAATCTATACAAGAAAACAATAAATTTATAAAAAATAGTAAATTTATAAAAAATAATATTTGTTAATGGTTTAAAATTTAAAAAAATATTTAATTTTGTGTTCTACTTACTTATTTATCTTCTAATATTACTTTTTTTATAT
>WRCI01000036.1 GCA_009784145.1 Methanobrevibacter sp. | reverse complement strand
TTCCTCTTCAGAAACTTCCTCTTCAGAAACTTCCTCTTCAGAAACTTCCTCTTCAGAAACTTCCTCTTCAGAAACTTCCTCTTCAGAAACTTCCTCTTCAGAAACTTCCTCTTCAGAAACTTCACTAACTTCTTCTTCAGAAGATTCTTGCTCAAGTTCTTTATTTTTAGCTATAACATGCTCAGTTTCAATATCTTCCAAACTTTCTTTAGAACCATAAATCTTAGCATAACCTGCAGCTTTTGTTTCTCCATAACGAGGTTGAATTGAATCAACAACTAATAATTCTTTTTTAGTATCGAGTAAAGCTACTAATTTACTTTTAACATCTAATAATTTAGGTGTAGCTTCTCCAGAATAGATACAATCAAATTTAACTTCAGTTCTATCTAATGCTTTATTTTCTTTTTTATTTAATATGTCAATTTCCATTTTTAAGCCTCTTTAACTTAAATAAGTTTAATATTGTATTTTTTAAATTTTAATTTAACTTTTAAATTTTATTTTTAATATAGCTCTTAATAATAGCTCTATAATATATCTTTTAATATTAAATATTAATTTATAAAAAATAAGTCTTAGCTAACTTTTTTTAATTTTTTAATTAACTCATTGGCTTTATTTTTTACATCAAAAATGTTTACAAAAACTAAACCTTCATTAGGCTGACCATATAAAACAATGGCTTCTTCAGGTCCCATTAATATCATTGGAAGAACAGCAAGATCTTCTTCTCCATCAACAATAATTAACTGGTTTTCACAATCTCCAGTAGTTGATTTTTCAATAGCTACCCCTATGGTTTCCCATAGATCATCAGTAATGGTTCCTGGGGGGTTTTTAGCATTTAAAACATTTTCTGTATGAATAATATTATGATTATGATTTTTTCTTTGAATAAGATTATCAATTATACTAATATTAGGATAAATATCTGCTTTAAGTAAGTTATTAGTTGTAGCATCACCTACTGAGATTATAAATTTTGAAGATTTAATAGAATTTATAGCATCAGTGAATAAAGGATACACTTTACCCAATGGCTTTTTAAATTCATATCTCAAATTATCCTCTAATATCAACATAATATAAACCTCAGCATAATATTATATAAAAGTATAATATATACAACAAATATTTCTAAAATAACATATATTTCTTATTTATTCTAAAATAACACATATTTCTTATTTATTCCAAAATAACATATATTTCTTATTTATCTTACTCTTAAAGCATATTCTCCAGGCAATTCTATATTTAACTCTTTAGCTATATCAGAATCATCTGGATTTACAATATATAAAAATCCACTCCAATTAGTAGAAGTAGGGTTATTACAAACAGGACAACGTTCATTTGAACTTAATCTTTTACATGAAGTACAAGCTTTAATACTCATTATAATTCTTCCTTTAAATTAAAAAATAATTAATAAAATAATATATATTAATTATTAGTATTAAACAATAATTTATTTTTTTGATTTACTTTTTGTAGTTGATTTATTTTTCTCTTCTTCAATCCATTCCAATCTTCCTAAGCCTACTTGTCTCATTGTAAGACCAATTCTAGTTTCTTTTGTGGATTTACCTTTCAAACTAATAGCTACAATTCTAGATTTAACTTTATTTCCTTCTTCAAGAGTTCTTTTAGATTCTTTAGCGAGTAAAGCACCTCTCTTAGAATCATAGTTAATATAGTCATCAGTAACTTGTGAAACATGAACTAAACCATCCATTGGTCCAATTCTAACGAAAGCTCCGAATTCTGCTATTTCAATAACTTCTCCTTCAATGATTTCCTGCAATTCAGGATTGAAAAATATTGCATTAAACGTTATTTCATGATAAGCTGCCCCATCACCCATAATAACTTTACCTTCACCAATATTTTCAACACTATTTACACTAACAAGTAAACCTAATTTTTTATCAAGGAGACCATTATAGGTTTCATTTAAAGTTTCAATAGCTACTTCTTCTAGAGGATCTTCGAACCTATAAGGGGGAATTCTTACAGTATCCTCAATTTTTGTTAAATAATACAAGTAAATCCCTCATTTAACATTTATAATATTTTAATATTTTTCATTATATAATTCAACTGATCTAATAGCTTCTTTTTTAGCTACCTCTGCATTTTCCCAACTAAGTATTTCAACTTTCTTACCTTCAAGATTTTTATAAGTATCGAAAAATTCTTCAATCTCATCTAAAAGATGTGAGGGAATATCAGAAATATCATTAATATCTTTATAACGAGGATCATCAACAGAAACAGCTAAAATTTTGTAGTCTTTATCTCCTCCATCAATCATGCCCATAATTCCAATAGGTTTTGAAGCTATTATACAACCAGGGAATGTTGGTTGTTCCATTAAGACCATGATATCCATAGGGTCTCCATCATCATAAATAGTTTGAGGGATAAATCCATAATCAGCAGGGTACACAACTGAGGAATATAATACTCTATCAAGAGCAAATGCTTCCATGTCTTTATCATATTCATATTTGTTTCTAGATCCTTTTGGAATTTCAATTACTGCATTTATTACTTCAGGAAAATTAGATCCTGGATTTAGTTCAGTCCATAAATTCATATTTCCACCTTAACATTTTTAATTAATTAAATAAATTATATTTTAATAGATTTATATTATATTTTAAATAAATTATATATTTTAAATAAATTGAACATTATTATAATATATTTTATAATTGAATATATTTTAAATAAGTTTAAATAAATTATATATTTTATAAATTAAATTGTAATATTTTATAGATTATATTTTTAATATATTGTAGTTTTAATAGTCAGTTCTTTGATTTATAATTTTTATTGAAGTTATTATAGTTACAAATTATTCCATATATCCATCAACAGCCACATATTTTTTTTGACGCAAATAAACAACAGTAATATTATTTTTTTTAGCCTTTTCTTTCAATTCAATATCATTAGTAGCTAAAACCTTTGAAATTCGCAATAAAGCATCGTCAACAGATTCACCTTTTTGAATAGGAATATTTTTCACTTTAACACTTGAAGAATTAGCTATTTTAAGAGCTATTCCTGCTGCAACCCTATTTTTGCCTTTTAGATTTTTCTTTAAACCAACTAATTCATTGATAATAAATTTAGGACAAGTTAGTTTATAAGAAGGAAAAGCTTTTTCAAGTTCATCAATTATATCAACATTGAACTGAAAGGGAATCATGAAAAATTTGTATCAATAATAATTTCTTTTTCATTAGTATATTTACTATTTGATGATTCCATAACCAATCAATCTCCAACGAGCACCAACCCTTCGGCTTAAAGCTACTCTATCTCCTTTATCTGCACAAACTGGTAATTTCAAAGTTACTTGAACATTTCCTTTAACTCTTGATACAACACCAATTGTAGTAGTTGTACCACAATTTATCATTAAAGGTTCTTTAAGTTTAATTGGAGCTACATCTCTCTCTTCTTTAGTACCAACAACACGGTCTAAAAGATGAGTTTCCATTTCAAAGCTTATTAAAACATCTGGGAGAGTTCCTGGTTCTCCAGCCACAGATCCTGATAATGAATCTGCTTTTGTAAGAGAAGGGTCTAATTTTGTAGCTACACCAACAAGACCTCCAGGACCAACTTCATCAACATCTTCACCACCAGTATTTAAACCAACAATTTCTGATGTTAAAGAAAGCCATGGCTCTTTAAGGTTTTTCTTATTTTCAATACCTGGTCTAATTTCAATATTTTGTCCTTCTTTTAAAGTCCCTTGAACTAAGCTTCCACCAATAACTCCACCTTTAATAGAATCTGGGTGAGAACCTGGCTTATTTATATCAAAAGATCTAGCTACATACATTCTAGAAGGTTTATCTGGATCTCTTTTAGGAGTTTCAATTTTTTTATCAATTGCATCAATAAGTATATCAATATTAGCTCCTTGTTGAGCTGAAACAGGAATAATTGGAGCATTTTCTGCACAAGTACCTTTTACAAATTCTTGGATTTCTTTATAACTTTCAATAGCTCTTTTTTTAGAAACTATATCAATTTTATTCTGAACTACAATAACATCAGTTACCCCAATAACATCAAGAGCCATCAAATGTTCTTTAGTTTGAGGTTGTGGACAATGTTCATTTGCAGCTATTACAAGAACTGCTCCATCCATTATTGCAGCACCAGATAACATAGTAGCCATAAGAGTTTCGTGTCCAGGAGCATCAACAAATGATACTTTTCTTAAGATTTCAGTTTCATCACCACAGTGTTCACAAGTCAATGCCGTGGTATAACACAATGGTTCACCACATTTGTCACACTTTCTAAATTCAATATCAGCATATCCTAAACGAATAGATATACCTCTTTTTGTTTCTTCGCTGTGAGTATCTGTCCAGACACCAGACAATGCTTTGGTAAGAGTTGTTTTACCATGATCGACGTGACCCACTAGCCCTATGTTAACATCAGATTGTACTTTCACAGATTACACCTGCTGTGTTTTTATTATATTTAATAATTCCACTACTAATTATTTTAAAATGTAAATTCTAATTTATTAATTAAATATTCTCATAGATATTAATTTATTAATTAACTATTATCATTATTATATTATATTAAAATACAACATTAATTTATATTAATATTATATGATTTAATATTATATAATTTCATTAAAATATTAATAATATTTTATAATAGATTTAAATGAATATGAATTTTATAATTTAATGATTTATTTAATATATATTAAGAATATTCAATAAATAAATACTAATCAGATTTATTCTTCTGCAGTAGCTTCAGTATCAGATTCAGTTTCTGGTTCTGGGTTAAGGATAGCATCTACAGATTTTTTACCTGCCTTAACTACAATAGTATTAATTTGAACAATATCTTCAGATATAGTATTTCCTCTTAAAGTTTTTCTTCTTTTAACACCTGCAGCTTTAGGTTTATAACCTACCCCACCAGTTAATAAACTTTTAATCCTTCTAGGACCTTTAATATCTTTTTTCATAGGAAAACCATTTTTATCACTTCCACCAGTGATTTTTAAAGTGTATCCTTCAAGTCCTACTAAATCACCATTTAATTCATCACCAATAGCTAAACCAATGATTTGCCTTTCATTGCTATCTACTTCTATTTGATGAGTTTCTTCTTTATCTGAAACCACAACTTTAAATGCCAAAAAATTCCTCCTTCAACTAATATTAAATTTACAATATATTTATTTCAAATTTATAATTTAATTTATAATCTTTAACTATATGCATATAATTAATTATATACATATAAATTTCTATTAATTATATTCTATATAATTTAATAATTTTATTTTCTTTAATTATATTCTAATAATATTAATAATTTTAATTATTCTGTATTATAATCTTTAACTATCTTTTTAATTAATTATAGCTAATTATATAATTTATTTAAATTTTATATTTAATATAATATAAAATAATGATATTATACTATAAATAATTATAATAATTTATACATAAATTTATTCAAAAAGACCAAAAGCTCCCCAATCAGAATCAAGCCTTCTTTTAATAATTAAAATTTCACTAAGAGTTTCAAATTCGTCTTCACGCAATTTATCTTTAAATTCTCTTTCTAAAATTTTATAATGTTTTTCAGGAATATCGATGTATAAATCATCTCCTTCCTCAAAATCTTTTCCAACTACAGCATCTTTAATAGCCATTGCAACCTTTTGACCTCGAGTTATAGAAGGTAAATTGTCACCTTTATCTTGCATACTTTCAATAACTCCAACAATAGATCCATTTTTATTCATTAATGAAAAACCTTGTTTTACAGTCCCACTAATAACTTCAATTCCAGTTATAGCTGGTTTACTTTGTCTAAATACAAGTTTTGGAATAATTCTAATTTTTGCAGGTTTAACAATAGCTTCAAGCCATAATTTTCTCTGTTCTTCTTCATTTTTCTTAATCCAATCATCATATTCTTCAGTTATTTGGTAAATAACATTACCTGAAAACAATTTTATACTTGAATTAGCTAACTCTTCTTGAGCTGCTGGATGAATTTTAACATTAAATGCAATAATTACACCATGAGAAGAATCTTCTTGTTGAACAATAGATGCATTAATAACATCTCTTTTTGAAACATCACCAATCTCAGCAGTTCTTATTTGAATGTCCATTGATTGTAATAAGTTTACGAGTGCTTCAAGTGAGCCTAAAGTATCTGCTTTTGCCATTACTCCATTTTCATTAGTGTGAATCGTGATATCTTCTATTTCTCTTAAAATCTCTTCCTTAACATTATCTCCGCCTTTAGTAACTCTTAAAGGAGAACCAGAAACAACATCATCAAGCTTAGGAGCTGCAATTTTTATACCTGCTGCAGCTACAACTTCATCGACTTTTTTGAATTTTTTCTTTGAATCCCTCATTTCTTCTAAAGGAAGAGGTTTAAGAATAGATCTAATTTTAGTAGTTAAAATATCTTTATTTTCCATTAAAACGATTTCATCGTTCTTTTTAAGAATGCCATCATAAATAATAGCATCTATAGTAACACCAAGACCAGTTTCTTCTTTAATTTCTAAAACTGTTCCTTTGGCTGGAGAATTTTCTTCAATCTTTAGTTGTTCAGTTAAATATTCTTGAGCAAGTCCTAGTAACATTGCAAGAAGTTCAATAATTCCTTCACCAGATTGAGCACTAATAGGAATAATGCTTATTTGAGTAGCAAAATCACTAATACGATCAAATCTTTCAGATTGAAAACCTTCTTTATGTAAAATTCCTACAACTTCATATATTAATTTGTCTAATTCTAACTGAACACTTTGTGCTTGTTCTTTGAAAGAACTAGAGAAAGAAACATTTTCATGGACTTCCCAACCAAATATTTTATCAATTTTATTAGCAGCAATAATAAAAGGAGTCTTATACATTTTAAGAATGTTTAATGCCTCATAAGTTTGAGGTTTGAATCCTTCATTAATATCTACAATAAGAATAGCTAAATCAGCTAAGGCTCCTCCACGTTTTCTAAGACTTGTAAAAGCCTCATGACCTGGAGTATCAATGAAAAAAAGACCCGGAATATGATCTTTAATAGTCAATTTTTTAATGAAATCTCCACATATTGAATTTATTGTCTCAATTGGTATTTCAGTAGCTCCAATATGCTGAGTTATTCCACCAGCTTCCTTAGCAGCTATAGTACTACCTCTAATAAAATCAAGTAAAGTGGTTTTACCATGATCTACATGACCAAGAACTGATACTATAGGAGATCTAATTTTCATATTTTTAAATAAATTTTTTATTTTTTAATATAATTAAATATAAATTACATCAAATAAATTCACATCAAATTTAATCAAATAAATTATACATAAAACTTAATCAAATAAATTCTTTTCTTAATTAATTAAATACTTAAATTTATTCATAAATCCAAGCATTATCAACCATTTCATATTCACAAATTTCATCTTCATCAAAAAATAGAGAAATTTCTCTTTCTGCAGAAGCAGGAGAATCAGAAGCATGAATAACGTTTCTACCCATATCTAAAGCAAAATCCCCTCTAACAGTTCCAAGATCTGCTTCTTTAGGATTAGTTGCACCTACTATTTTTCGAATTAATGATATTGAATCTTCACCTTTAATAACCATAGCTAAAGCAGGAGATGAAGTTATGTAACTAACTAAATCATTGAAAAAAGGCTTTTCAGCATGTTCTCCATAATGCTCTTTTGCAAGAGCTTCATCAATTTGTATTAATTTCATTCCAACAAGTTGAAGTCCTTTTTCTTCAAATCTAGATAAAACTTTTCCCATAATCCTTCTTTGTACAGTATCAGGTTTCATCATAACGAAGCTTTTTTCCATCATTTTTTAACCTCATTATTTAAATACAGTATAATTGAGTTATATTTATAATTATTCAGTAATATCTTAATAACGTTGATATTATCCCAATAATATTAATAATATATTAATAAAGTTAATATTATCATAATAAAATCAATATTATCATAATAAAATCAATATTATCATAATAACATTAATATTACCCTAATAACATTAATAATATATTAATAAAGTTAATAATATTCTAATAAAATTAACATTATCTTAATAATATTATTCTTTAACCCATTTGACTTTCCTTGGAACTCTTCCAAGTTTAATCATGTTTTTTTCACATTTACTACTACAGAAAAAGTATATGGATCCGTCTTTTTTAACGAACATTTTACCAGTACCTTCTTCTATTTCTTCTTTACAAAATGAACAAGTTCTCATGTTATTCACCTTTAGAATTAAGTTAATTAAAAACTACCTTATATATTCTCATTATATTTTTAATATAAATATTAATAATATCTAATATTTAAGGTGTTTTAATCTCCTTAGCTTCTCTAATTGTGTCTAATAACATCAAAATATCTCCTTGTCTAACAGGACCCATGATATTTCGAGTTAATATTCTTCCCTTGTCTCTTCCATCGAGGATTCTGCATTTAACTTGCATTACCTCTCCAGTCATTCCTGTTCTTTTTAGAACTTCAATGATCTCTGCTGGAGTTCCTTCTTCCATAAAATCACCTGTTAATAGAATTTAAAAGCTTCAACATCAAAAAAGTTAATTTCTTTTAAAGTTAATGCTTTTAAAACAGATCGAGAAAATAATTAACTTTTAAGTTCTTCGACTTTTTCTACGACTTCGTTCACTAATTCTTCGCCTTCTCCAGCATCAACAATAGCTGCTGAAGCTGTACCGACATTAAGTCCTGCAGCACCGCCAACTTCTTCTTTGGTAGCTAAATAAACATAAGGAATTTCTTTTTCTTCTGCAAGAACTGGTATGTGTGCAACAATTTCTGCAGGATCTACATCTTCTGCAATTAAAACTAATGCTACATTTCCTCTTTCTATAAATTTAGTAACTTCATTAGTTCCTTTAGCTACTTTTCCAGTATTTCTTGCTATTTCTAATGCTTCTTCAGCTTTTTCAGCTATTTCACTCGGGGTGTCAAATTTTACATAAATTGCTTTTGCCATATTATTTACCTCCTTTTTCATCTGGCATTTACCATCCATCGGCAAATATTATAACTGCAGTTTAAATAACTTTATGATAAGTTTTAAGATAATATATCTGCTGTTATAATGAAAATATAATTTATTTATCTTAAAATAACTAGAATTTATTTATCCCAAATAATTAGACCAATAAATTACATTGCATTTTAATTATAAATTGTCTAAAATAAGTACTAGAATTTGTATGAATAAAATAAGCTAAAATTAGAAATATTAATAAAAATATATTTATTATTGATTTCAATTCAATATAATTTCGATTAAAACATAAATTAAGAATATTAATCTAAAGAATATTAATCTAAAGAATATTAATCTATATATTAATATTAACCAAATATAATAAGCAATATTATTAAATAATTTAAATAAAATATATGCTTTATTTTAGCTAAAACATCATTACACAATAGTATTACACTAACCGCATCAATTATAGCCTTATAATCTCAAAAATTCGAATTCAATAGATTCATCAAAATAATAGATTCCTCTAAAACATTATTAATGTATTATAATAGAAATAAGAGTCTTGAGAATAGACTATATTAAATATATTTTTATAGCATATAAAGGTTTTCATTATAAGTCTCAGTCTATTAAAAAGTAGTATATCTAATTAATTATAATTTATCTTAGTTATATACTTATAATTCTATTCTATTTACATAATGATTATATATTCTATTTTATATTTATATCATATATTCTATTATATATTCTATTTTTATTTAATTATACCTCTTATTTATTCTATTTTATACTTATTATAATAAAAAATAATTAAATAAAATATAATCCAATTATATATCAAAATAATAAATATTTAGAAAATAAAAAAGATTTTAAAGAAAAAATTGATAAAACAAAAAATTGGTAAAACAAAATATTGATAAAATAAATAAAATTAATTGAAAAAATAATAAAAATAATAAAAATAATAAAAAAAATAAAAAAAAATAAAAATAGAAATAATATCATATACAAAAATAAAGTTAAATAGTAAAAAACTAAATCCCTTTACTTACTTTGTATTTAACTTAATTATTTAGTAGCTAATTTGATATCTTCTACTTTAATAGTTTTTCTACCAGCATGTCTTGCGAATCCGACAGCTTTAGCAGCAATATCGTTTCCACACTCTTCTATTGCTTCAGCTAATGCTTCTTTAGCGCCATCACTGACTCTGTCAGCACCAGCGTTTTTTAAGATTCTGCCGATAGGAGCAATTGGTAATTCCATATTTTCACCTCATAAGTTTGTAAGTATAATGTATCATTCATCATATATAAAGATATTGGTTAAAATATAGTAAATTTTAATATAATTAGAACATTGTAATGATAATTTTATATACAACATTCCAATTTTTCATAATTCAATATCTAAACAAGATGACCCAACTTAATAAATTTAAATAAAATTTTTAAAAAATAATCATATAAAATCATTATAAAAAATTATAATTTTAAAAATAACGAATATAAGATATGAAAATTAAGAAATATAAAAATTAAGTGATAAAATATAAAAAAATAATAAAGATATGAAAAATGTAAATTTAGAAAAAATTATCAACTGAACATAATATATAAAAACTTATAAAAAGATATAAAAACTTATAAAAACTTATAAAAAGATATAAAAAGATATAAAAACTTATAAAAACTTATAAAAACTTATAAAAAGATATAAAAAAATATAAAAATTTATAAATAAAAAATAAGTAAAATTAATGATTATTTATTCAATAAAACTTTTTTTAAAGCTTCAATATCAGCATCAATTTCAATAGGTTTTGTGCAGGCATTTATAGCAGTATTTGGATCTTTAAGTAAATGACCAGTTACAATACAAACTATTTTTTCACCCTTTTCTACAACTCCTTCTTCAACTAGCTTTTTAAGACCAGCTATTGAAGCAGCTGAAGCTGGTTCTACACCAATTCCTTCATATCTAGCAAGCTCTTTTTGAGCATCTAATATTTCCTCATCAGTTACAGTATCAGAGTAACCATTAGAATCATAAATAGCTCTAAGAGCTTTAATTGAACTAACTGGAGCACCAATTCTAATAGCAGTAGCTACAGTTTCTGGATTTTCAACTGGAACCATATCCATAGTATTTTTTCTAAAAGCATTGGTTATTGGACTTGCACCTTCAGCTTGAATACCAGTCATCATTGGAAGCTCATCAATGTAACCAGCATTATGAAATTCAGTAATTCCTTTCCAAATAGCTGAAATATTACCTGCATTTCCAACAGGAAGGATAATTCTATCTGGAGACTCCCAACCAAGTTCATGTATAATTTCAAATCCAATGGACTTTTGCCCTTCAAGTCTGTAAGGATTAATAGAATTAAGAAGATAAAGATGTTTTTCAAGTGCAAGTGCTGTTACAGTTTCAAGAGCTTCATCAAAGTTCCCATTTACTGAAAAAACTTCGGCTCCATGAAACATAGCTTGAGCTAACTTTCCAAGAGCTACTTTACCACTAGGAAGAAGAACAACACAGCGAAGTCCAGCTCTAGCTGCATAAGCTGCAAGAGATGCAGAAGTATTTCCAGTAGAAGCACAACCAACAGTATCAACACCAAGTTCACTAGCTTTAGTTATTCCAACACTCATACCCCTATCTTTAAAGCTACCAGTAGGATTAGAACCTTCTACTTTAACATAAAGATCTACACCTAGTTCTTCACCAATCTTATTACATTTACAAAAGGGAGTTCCTCCTTCATCAAGAGAAATAATTTTAGTTTCATCAACAGGCATGAACTCTTTGTATTTCCATAATGTATCTTTCCTACAGTCAAAAGTTTCTTTTGGAACTTCTGATTTATCAATATCAACAAATATTTCTAATACAGAACCACATTCTTTACAGTTATAGATAACTTCATTATCATCATACTTTGCATTACACTTTACACATTTTATCATAAAACCACTATTAAAAAAACATTAAGAGTAAAAATCTTAATAATTTGAATAAAATATCCAATAAAATTCAATGAATTTAATTATTATTTAATAATATCCTAAATGAATTATCAATATAAATTATATTATCAATATTATATATAAAACTTATTTATCAAATTATTTTATTATATATTATATATATATATATATATAATAATGTGTTTTTTTTTTTTTTAATAAATAAGATTTTTTTAAAAATATTAAATAAAATATATATAAATAAATATA